>CACLBX010000003.1 GCA_902605215.1 uncultured Pelagibacteraceae bacterium | reverse complement strand
GTCAGCCATTTCCATGATGATTGAATTGCTTGCTGCTGGAATGGTTGGAGATCTGTTTAGCTTTGAAGCTAAAGTTGAAGATAATAATGACGGAGGACCAGCAAGAGGTGGGGAGTTTATTATGGCCATGTCTCCTGAACTGATAGCTGGAAAAAATTGGGCCGATCATTCTGAAGAATTCTTCAAGCAAATGCTCTCATTAGAAGGTGTTCGCCTGCCAGGTCAAAGACGACACAAAAATCGAGAGTCCCAAGAGCCTCGGCCAATCAATAAAGAACTTGTCGATAAAATAAGAGAGCTTAAATAGTTTTAAAACCAAACTCTAGAGAAGCATCGGTTATAGCATGATAAAATGAACCAGCAAAACTTCTTGAAGCCATAATATTAAGCGTTATAGGATCATCGTCAATCATATCTACAGAAATTGTAATGCCATGATAAACAGAATTTGCACAATTATTTTTAACAAAATTATTTAAATTAAGTGGGGATCCTTTCTTAATCACATTTAAAGCATCATTCCCTTTAACTTCTATAATTGCTCTAGAGTGCGAAAGATCAGTAATTGCAAAATCACTACCTGGGCATTGTTTTTCTATTTCATGTGAAATATTTTTATCTTCAGAAATAATTATCCATATATTCGGTGCCTGCCACTGAATTCTTAAGCTATTATTGCCTGAGGATGACCCTCCTTTAGTTGGAAACTTATGTCCTTCCAAAAACAAATTACTTAAATCCATATTACTCATTTTGTATTTAGAGAGCTGGAAAATTTTTATATTTGAAATTTCTCTAATGGAAAGTAAATCAGTTTCATGTTTGGCTTCGTAGTTACCGTATAGTCCTATTTTGTGTGTATTAGCTAATGGTGATATTTTATTCATGAGCGCACTCTCTTTCCCTCTGGATCGACATAATGCTGAGATATAATTTCTACAGGAATTACAATGTTTTTTAGAGGCGATACTGCGAAGAGCTTTTCACCTTTCCTATTTTTACCATCTTTAATAATTGCTAATGAAAAAGGATTATCATACTCGACACTCCAACAAGAGGCGGACACATGACCCAGTTTTGGATTTGGGAAACTTGCCTTAGCATTTTCCACCAAATAAGAACCTTCAGGAATTGATGTTTTTTTATCAAGTGGAACGACTCCAACTATTTTTTCCCTATCTTTTTCTGCAAATGCTTTTCTGGTTAAAGATCTTTTACCAATGAAATCTTTTTTTTGACTTAACATTCCCTCAAGAGAAAGATCGTATGCGATTGTTCGTCCATCTATCTCAGAACCTGCCACATGACCCATCTCAATTCTTAATGTTGATAGTGCTTCAGTGCCATATGGCTGTATACCAAGATCTTCACCTAATAACATAATTTCATTCCACATCTCCTCTCCGTAATCAGACATTACATTGACTTCAAAAGCCAATTCTCCAGAAAATGAAATTCTGAAAACACGAGCAGTAATATTTTTAAACTTAAATTCTTTAAAGCCCATAAACGGGAAGCCTTCATTACTTACATCATCATGAGGAAATAATTTCTTTAGTAATGCTCTGGAATTGGGTCCTGCAATTGCCATTCCAGCCCATTGTTCAGTAGTTGAAACAACGTTAACGTCTAATTCCGGCCAGACAACTTGAAGATAATATTCAAGATGTGAGAGAACATTTGCGGCTTGCGCGGTAGTGGTTGTCATGTGAAAGTGATTTTCAGATATTCGCGTTGTAGTTCCATCATCAAAAACCATACCATCCTCTCTCAACATCACACCGTATCGTGCTTTGCCAACTGGCAACTTTAGAAAAGCATTGGTGTAGACACGATTAAGAAATTCGGCAGAATCTTTTCCCTTGATGTCTATTTTCCCAAGAGATGTAACATCACAAATGCCAACATTTTGTCTAACATTTAGAGCTTCCCTTATTGAGGCTTCATGAAGGGTTTCTTCTCCTCTATTATAATACCTAGGTCGCAACCAAAGCCCAGCATCGACAAATACAGCATTATTCTTTTCATGCCATTCATGCATTGGCGATTTTCTAGTTGCCTGATAATTTTTTCCAACCTCACGACCAATAAGAGTTCCAATCGTTACTGAAGTATAAGGGGGTCGAAACGTGGTATGTCCAACTTCTGGAACAATTTTCTTTTCTAAGTCTGAAACTAGTTGCAAGCCATTGAGATTACTGGTTTTGCCTTGATCTGTAGCCATCCCAAGAGTGGTATAGCGTTTCACATGTTCAATTGATCTAAAACCTTCACGAACAGCTAATTGAATATCTGAAACAGCCACATCATTTTGAAAATCAACAAATCTTTTGTGGTTTTTATTATTTGGAAGTGGCATGCACCAGAATTTGTCATGCGACCTGAAATCCTTTTCATATGATAATGGTACTGACAGCTCTTTGCTATTTTTTGTAATTTCATCAGAAATTTGAAATCCCTTTTTAAAGCCATCAGCTAAACTTTCCTTTAATGTAAACGAACCATTGGCTGAACCTATAACAGTCTCTTTCTGTCTAGATTGATGCGGCAAGAATGTATCTGTTTCAACTTCGTACTTTAGTTTATTGCCTGATTGAGACGCAAGGTGAACTGTAGGCGTCCAGTTTCCAGAAACAAAAATAGAGTCACAGGGTAACGTTTGTAAATTTTTATATCCATCTTTTGTGTTATTTAATTCACCAATTGTTGCAGAATTTACTTTTTTATATCCTGACGTATTTGCAATACCATGGTTAAATTTTATTTCTATTCCAAGATTTTTAGCTTCTTGTACAACTCCAGCATTAGATGATTTTCTAGTATCCAAAATAATTGTATTTATGCCTTTAGCTTTAAATTCTATAGCTGTTTCATAGGCTGTATCGTTATTTGTAAATACAATTGGATTTTTTCCTGTCAGAACTCCATAGACTTTTAAATATTCTCGAGCGGAATTCGCTAGCATAATGCCAGGTCTGTCATTGTTAGCAAAAATTAGAGGTCGTTCAATAGAACCTGTAGATATAATCACATGTTTGGCTCGGATATACCAAAGTCTCTGACGAGGTGTATAAGGTGCCGGATTTTTAAGATGATCTTTACATCTTTCAAACATGACGAGCATATTATGATCATAATAACCGAATACTTGAGAACGTTTTCTTACTGTTACATTTGGCATTGACTCTAATTCAGCAATAGAATCTTCAACCCACTCATCTCCATTTTTATTGCCAATAGTTACATTGTCAGTGAGTAAGGATCCGCCAAATCTTGATTTATCTTCAGCAAGAATAACTCGTGCTCCATTTTTTGCAGCTGATAAGGCGCTTGCAATACCAGAAGGTCCTGAACCAACAACAAGAATATCACAATGCTCGTACTGATGTTCGTACCGATCAGGGTCAGGATCTAAAGGTGCCTTTCCCATTCCTGCAGCTTTTCTTATGAAGGGCTCGTAGACATGGTACCAAAAACTTTTTGGCCACATAAATGTTTTATAGTAAAATCCTGCAGGGAAAAAACGACTAAAAAAATTATTGATTCCACCAACATCAAAGTCAACTGATGGCCAACAATTTTGGCTTTCTATTCTTAAGCCTTCAACTAATTCAACCTCAGTAACATTGACATTAGGCTCTGTAATGTTGTCCTTATATAGTTGAACCTTTCCATTTGCATCTTCAACGCCTGCAGCAAAAATACCTCTTGGTCTATGATATTTAAAGCTTCTTCCAATAAGGTGAATACCGTTTGCAAGTAGAGCTGACGCTAGAGTGTCCCCCCTATAACCATAATATTTTTTTCCATTAAAAATAAAGCTTATTTCTTTACTTCTATCAATAAAACCGCCTGATGATATTCTAAATTCTTGATGCACTTTAAGGATTTTCTTTCATTTCCATTGTTTGGATAATTTCATGAGTAGCAGTGTTTCTAAAAACTTTAAACCATTGACGGCAGCCCGATACATGATGCCATAGTTCTAAATGGTTACCTCTTGGATTTTTTCGATAATAAACAAACTCATCCCATTCTTGATCAGAGATCACACTGTTAAGTTCGGGTCTTTTAACTGTGGCATCGCCCCCATAAGCAAATTCATTCTGAGATCTATTTCCACAATATGGACATTTAATTTCTAACATTTTTAACTAATCCAGGTTTTTGTACCTAGTCCTTTTTCATCTATTAAGTGCCCTGTGTGGTATCGGTTTAATTTGAATGGAATATTTAGTTCGTGAGGTTCATTACATGCAATTGTGTGGGCAAAAGTTAACCCTGAAACAGGAGTTGCTTTAAAGCCACCATAACACCAACCACAATTCAAGTAGACTCCTTCAATATGAGTTTTATCGATGATAGGAGACCCATCCATGGACATATCCATAATCCCACCCCATGTTCTTAAAATTTTTAATCGGCTTAAATTTGGGAAAAGTGCAACACCTTCTGTCAGTACATGTTGGATAGTAGGTAAATTTCCTCTTTGAGCGTAACTATTATAGCCATCTAAATCTCCTCCCATAACCATTTCACCTTTATCAGACTGGCTGCAATAAAAGTGTCCTGCACCAAATGTCACTACTCCATCAAGTAAAGGTTTTACAGGTTCTGAAACACAAGCTTGAAGTACATGCGCTTCTATAGGAAGAGTCATATTTAATTTTTCAGCTAAAATTGAAGTGCTTCCAGCTACACACAACCCAACTTTGTGTGTTTTGATATATCCCTTAGATGTTTGAACTCCACTAACCTTGCCATTATCGACATCAAAGCCAGTAACCTCACAATGTTGAATGATGTCCACTCCCATATCATCGGCCGCTCTCGCGTATCCCCATGCAACAGCATCGTGTCTGGCTGTTCCACCAATTGGTTGGAGCAGTCCGCCAAAAATAGGGAACCGAGCATTTTCAGTAAAATCCGCAAATGGAATTTTCTTTCTTACTTCTTCCCGACCCAATAGAGATGCATCAATACCATTCAACTTCATTGAGTTACCTCTCCTAGCGTATGCATTTAGCTGAGCGTCTGAATGGGCAAGGTTTAAGATTCCCCTTGGTGAATACATGACGTTGTAATTCAGTTCCTGACTTAAGTCTCTCCACATCTGCATACCTTTTTCATAAAACAAATTATTTGCATCGTGCATGTAATTTGATCTTAAAATTGTTGTGTTTCTTCCAACGTTTCCTCCACCAATCCAACCTTTTTCAAGGATAGCGATATTTCTAAGGTTGTAATATTTTGCCAAATAATAAGCTGTCGCTAAACCATGGCCACCTCCACCAATAATAACGGCTTCATATTCTTTCTTGGGCTCAGGATCTCTCCATGCCACATCCCAATCCTTATGATGATTAAGAGCATTCTTAAAAAGACTAAATACTGAATATTTTTTCAAATTATCTCTCGCTTAAATATTGTTTATTATACATGAAAATATAGTCACTTAAGTTATCAAATAGCAACTACCATAGTATATTTTGTGAAAACAATTGTCCCCGATTAAAAAGCAATTAGACCTCATGGTATTCTCCAAAAAATTTACAAAATCTACTTTATAAGTTATTGATATGAAGTGTAAAAACTCGGCCCCATTCGCTTAATAGTAAAGCAGGCCATTGGTAATGGTCAGCCACCGGAGCGTAACCGGTATGGGGCACCACAAGATTGAAGAAAAAAATATCGGTAATATATAAGACAATGATGAGACCTCCACGACCAAAAAAAATTCCTAAAATTCATATTGCACATGGCGATGAACGAATTGATGATTATTATTGGTTGAGGGATGATACTCGTAAAAATAAAGAAATAATCTCCTATTTAGAAGAAGAAAATAAATACTTAGAGGATTGGTTTGCGAATAATAATGATAGCCGTAAAGAAATATATGAAGAATTAGTCAGCTTCATACCGCCGAATGAAGTTTCAATGAAAATTAAATACGGAGACTATCTCTATTATTCCGAAATCAACTCTGATCAACAATACAAAACATACTACCGCGAACAAAATGGTAATAAAGAATTAGTTATAGATGTAAATGCACTGGCCGAGGGTTTGGATTATATAAATGTTACTTCAATAACTCCCTCACCAAATAATCTTTTCATTGCATATGCCGAAGATTTATCAGGTCGCCGCGAATATAATATAAAAATAAAAGAACTAGAAACGGGAAAAATAATAGATAGTAGTATTGAGAGAAGTTCTGGAAGTATTGTATGGGATAAGAAAAATACTTCATTTTATTATGCTCAAAAAGATTCTGTAACTTTAATAGAAAATAAAGTTTTTAAGCACAAGATCGGAACTGATCCTGAAGAAGATGTTTTAATATATGAAGAAAATGACTCAGAGTTTCATCTTCATATTTATGAGTCACGTACAAAAAAATATTTAAATATCTATACTAGTAAAACTGAGTCTTCAGAGACATGGTTACTTGATCTAGATGATGAACTCGGTCAACCGTTTTGTGTACTCAAACGTTCCGATAAGCATCTTTATTCCATTGAAGACACACCAGAGTGTTTCTATGTCAGCAGTAATGCAGAAAATAAAAAAAATTTCTCAATTTTAAAATTTACCATAGATCAAATTAATAATTTTAATAGTTGGCAAACTGTTGTTGAGCATAATGATGCCATTTTAATTGAAGATTTTGTCACTTTTCCTCAATATCTTTATTTAGAGATAAGAGAGGACGGTCTGCCCAAGATAGTAAAAATTAACAGAGAAA
Source organism: uncultured Pelagibacteraceae bacterium (assembly GCA_902605215.1). Taxonomy (GTDB): domain Bacteria; phylum Pseudomonadota; class Alphaproteobacteria; order Pelagibacterales; family AG-422-B15; genus CACNXQ01. The sequence continues at coordinate 66,589 of CACLBX010000003.1, read as the reverse complement.
CACTCGATAGGACTTATATTGAATTTAGTGACCCTGCCTTTTCTTGTTATTTAGCAACCAATAATGAGTACCTTGATACTGAATTTTACTATGGGTATTCGAGTCCAAAGAAACCTAGTTCAATATTCAAAGAGGATATAGAGTCAGGTAAGATTAAACTGGCATGGCAGCAGCCTGTAAACAATTACGATGAAAATCTATATGAGGTGGAAAGACTTAAAATTACTGCCCGTGATGATACAAAAGTTCCTGTATCACTAGTATATAAAAAAGGAACTGACTTATCTCAAGCTCCTATCCTTATTTATGGCTATGGGTCTTATGGCATTATAATTGATGCAGCTTTTAGAACGTCCATCTTACCCCTACTCAATCGGGGTTTCGTTTTTGCTATCGCCAATATCAGAGGTGGCTCTGAGATGGGTCGACAGTGGTACGATGATGGCAAAATCTTTAATAAAAAGAATACATTTTATGATTTTATTGATGCAACAAAATCACTAATCAATCAAGGGTATGGCAATTCTAAAAATGTATATGCAATGGGTGGAAGTGCTGGTGGTCTTTTAATGGGAGCAATCATTAATATGGAGCCAGAATTATATACAGGTATTATTTCAGCAGTTCCTTTTGTGGATGTAGTGACTACAATGTCAGATGAAACAATTCCCCTAACTACTTTTGAATATAAAGAATGGGGTAATCCAGCAAATGAAGATGAGTATAATTATATTAAGAGTTATTCGCCCTACGATAACATTAAGCCTTCAAATTATCCCGCTGTATTAGTCACATCCAGTCTTTATGACTCTCAAGTTCAGTATTACGAACCAGCCAAATATGTCCCAAAACTCAGAGAAAATAGTACTTCAGATAATCCAATATTAATGAAGATGAATTTAGTAGGTGGTCATGCTGGAAAAAGTGGACGATTAAATGCTTTGGAAGAAAGCTCGTTGGATAATGCTTTCTTGCTATGCTTAGAAAAATATAAAAATTAGATTATACTAGAACCCACTTTCCTGAATGAGTATTGAAGTCGTGGCGTTAAATATATTTTGAAAAATATTATAATTTTCTGAATCTATTTTAACAGATCCAGCTGTCTGCCACTGTAAATCTTTTAGACTCTCTGAAGAAGTGAAATTTAGTTGATAAAGAGCATTTTCAGGTCTCTGAACTTTTTTCTTTCCAAGTATTTCTCTTGATGCAATTGTGCCTCCATAAGTTGAGGTCAAAGCTAAATACGGCAACTCTTCGGTTGAAGTTTCATTTGATGATACTAATTCGACTTTGACTTTCGCAAATTCATTATTTTTTGCATAAAAATAACCGCTTGAAACTTTTTTTATTTTATCAAGATCCGTCTCGCTAACAAAAGCTATCACTTGTACCTCTTCTGACTGAACAATTGAAAATAGCTTATCTTTTTTATTTACCCATTGATTAGCGCTGAGACTTATCAAATCTTTTATTATGCCATCTGATGGTGCATAAATTGATAAAGCTTTATTTTCTTCTTTCAATGAATTCAGAATTTCAATCTCTTTTTGTAACTCATTCTCTAGTATTAATAGATTACTAAGATCAAGCTTTGATCCCACTCTACGATCAAGTTTTTGCTGTATCATTTTTACACGATCTATTGCTTTTTCAACTTTATTAGAGATCAAAGGACTAGTCATAACAACTAGCAAGTCTCCCTCAGCTACATACTGATTATGCAAAACATTAACTTTTCTTATCTTTGAGTCCTCCGATGCAAAAATATCAAGAACAACACCTTCTTCAATAACAGCTGGCAAACTTAGAGATGTACGCCATGGAACAAGCATGGCAATCATAAATGCTGTGAACAAGACGATAGACCTCATAGAAGATCTATTGAATTTCATCGACTTTCTAAGCTTCCACCATTGAATAACTTCTCTAGCAATCGGCAATAAAATGAACCATACAATTTCTATTACAAATAAAATAATCCCTAATATTTTAAATGTTAAATAATAAACCAATAATGCAATACCAATAAAAATGAAGAAACGATAAATCCACGTAGCCCATGCATAAATTATAAAAGTCCACCTTCTGTTAGCGATCAACTGTTCAGGTGGCTGAAATTTAAAACCAAAGAGCCACTCTCTTATCTGCCATCGACCTAAAGCAAATGAACGCAGTTGCAAATTTTCAGCTTTAAGAAAATCAGAGAGAACATAATAGCCATCAAACCGCATAAAGGGACTTATATTTATTAACAATGATGAGATCCAGCTTGATGTTGCAATAAAAAATGCTGCACTTTTCATGATGCCCTCAGGAAATACAGCCCATGCAAATGTAGCAATCAAGGCTAGGTGTAGTTCAGTTAACATGCCTGCAAAATTTATTAGTAAACGTTTTCTGTGATCAGTGAGTTTCCAGGCATCGGATGTATCCGTATATAAGAATGGAAAGAAAACCAACATGGCTAAGCCAATTGATGAAACTTTACACTTATAGTATGTAGCTACGTACGCATGACCCAACTCATGTAAAGCCTTTACAAAAACAATTGTAATTCCAAATAAGATCAGACCATTAATATTGTAGAAATATGAAAAGGTTGAGAGAAATTTCTCATAATTAGTTATTGTCAGAAATATTCCAATTATTCCAAAACCATAAATTATGCGTCTGACTGTTAATGAGCTCAAGAACAAGGCAATGGGTAAACTTGTTTGAAGCCAAGTCCCAGGTCTTACTAAAGGTATTTTGAAAAATAGATAGTTATGAATGAGTTTAAGTAGCCAATGTTTGTTCGTTTTGTTTTTTTGAACCACTAAAGACTTTACTTCTTCACTGGTCTTTTTGATCGTCAAATTATTTTGATCTAGAAAATTGATAAATTCATTTATTTCTTCTTCACTTACTAATAAGTTAACTTCATTAATTTTTTTAATGAAATCATCTAATTGAGATCCACTTGACCAGTTGTTTAAGAGATCAAAAGCATTTTTATTGATCGAAAAATATTTATTTCTTAAAGAGTCATAAAGCAGCCACGATGAAGAGCCATCCTCTTTTTTGGGACCCTCACTCAATTTCAAATCTTGTCTTAAGTATGGAACAGTCATCTAAAAACCTAAAAATTGTCTCGTAAGATTTATAGGAACACGGAATATGTAGTAAAAAATACTTGTTTTTTCTCCGTAAATTTTTGCTGTACCTCGTAAACCTATTCTTGGAACTTCTCCTTGGTTTTCATCTAATTTTGCAAAAATCTGATATGCTAAAATATTCTCAGCCGTAAGAGCAGGCTTATAAGAAGTACGCAAGACTTCTCCTTCAAGAGAATTAAGAGGGTCACTATCTAAAAACACTTTTACTCTGGCTTCTTTTTTAATCAAAAGAGAATCTTTAGTGGGTAAAAAGATTTGAAATTCAATGCGTTGAGGATCAGCTATAGTTAATATTTTTTCGCCAATGGTAACAGGTCTCCCTTGCCAATCAGTAAAGTCTTCAACCACCGCTATACCCTCTCGCTCAGCAGAAATGATTGAGTATTTCAATTGTTCTTCTGCGTAGGTGGCTTCTTTTTTCCTTAAACCTACTTCAGTTGAAAGTTCAACCAGGCGTGCTTTATCATCTTCATTTGAAAATGATGACTGCTTAACTCTTAACAGCTCGGCTTCAGCTACTTCAAGTTTCTGAAGTGCAATTTCATACTGATTTTTAAAATTTAAATCGTCCAGTTTAACTAGTTCTGTACCTGGTTTTACATTTTCGTTGGTCTTAATTAAAACTTTTTCAACAACACCGTTCACAGGTGATGTAACTATAGTTGGATCTTTTGCAACCACCTCTACAGGCGCCAAAGCTGACATGCTAATAGGAAAGAACATCACCACAGTTATGGATGCAATCACTAGCCACTTTACCCACCCTGTAAATATACGACTGATACTTGTTAAAACCGTTTTTTTTGAGCCAAAAGCAGTGAGCGCATGGCTAAAGCTTTCAGAGATGTGTAATAATAAATCTTTTTCTGAACTTGTAACTGGTTCTGTTCTTACAAGAACTAAGTAACCAATATTTTTTTCTATTCGTGAAGACAAAGGAACAAAGACTAAATGATTTGGAAAATTTTCAGGGATATTTAGATTTACTTTATCTAAATCAAGGCTTTGAAGACTAATTGCAGATACTTCATCACTTTTGATCATTCCTTTCTTATTGAGCAATCCCTCAATAAAGGTAACGGTTGGAGCTGTTCTATCAATGACTGATAAATCAGAAATAGTATTCACTTTAAGTCGGTTTATGCTTGATCTGTTGAGAATAAATAAGAAATTATAGTCAACTATACTCCGTAATTCGTTAGCACAAATAAAACCAAGTTCTGTTTCACTTTCAGCGTTACGAAACTTTTTTTCAAGTGTAATTAGTCGTGCAATTTTTATTGAAGAATTATCATTCAAAACGTTGCTGTCCCACTCATTCCTGGAAGTAATGTCTCATAATTTTTATCAAATTGTGCGGTAGCATCAATCGTCTGACTTACCGGATCTATATCTGCACCTAAAGAATGTATTTGTGCACTATACTCTAAGCCATTCTCATCAATAACTATACTTAGAGGATATCCTTCAGATAACCATGATAGCCATTTACTTGATATCATAAGTTTTGCCTCTAATGTGCCTGAACCAATAATTTCAATCAATGGCTGTTGCCTTTCAATACTTTCGTACTCATTTACAAAGACTTTGGACATGACTCCGTCATAGGGCGCTTGAATAATACAACGATCAGTGTTGAGTTCTGCAATATTTAATTCTGATTGTGCTCGATCAACTGCTATTCGAGATAGTTGAACTTCGTACTCTCCAATAGATCTCATCGCAGCAAGCTCTTGGTTACTTTTTAGAGTTACTCTGGCACTATCTAGTTCTGCTTGTACGACATCTTTTTGAGCTTCAAAAAAGGAACAGTCAAATTCAATTAAAATATCTGATTTACTAAAGTTATTTCCTGCTTTTACAGGAATAGAAATTATTTTTGCTGAAATTTCACTTGATAAAGTCGCCTCTTCAGTTGCAGTAACTAAAATACGTGTTGTTCTTTCTTCAGCTAGTGCCCCAAAAGATATAAAAAGAAAGCAAAACGCTGCTAACGATGTTTTAACTTTATTCATTTATTTACAGAATTAGCTTACAAGACTAATAATTTTTTCGCCATAATTATCTATTTTCTGAGACTGTACCTTAAGTTGTTCATCAAGAGGAATAAACGAAACTTCATCAGTTTCCTCAGCTTGCTCTTCAGTTTCAGATGGCGTAGCGATTTCATCAAGATTAATTTCAACTTCGATTATTCTCTCTTTGCCATCTTCATCCTCAGCAATAATTTTAAACTCAAGCACTTGAAGACTGTCCGTTAAAAATACTGAGGCTGCAGAACCTGTTCGAGCTATTGATGGGTCTAGCGAGATTGATCCTGTATCTGAATCAATAGTAATCCATTCAGGTAAAGAGCCCCCATCTTTCATCTCGGCTTTATACATTTTTACATTTGATTGATTGTCATCGATCATATCCAGAGTATATTTGCCCGCATCCATTTGGACATCGCTAAGCTTCATGGTGCCTAGGAAGTCCGTTTCAGCATTTAAATTGTTTGATGCTACTTGATCAGTCTTGCCATCACTTTTACGAATTAGATTTACATTGGCATCATTATCAACCACAACCTGTGTTTGACCAACGTTACCTCGAGTAAATTCTTGGTCGTTTTTAATTTTTGCTTTATCCAGAACAATGTTGATATCTCTTGTGTTACCGTCTTTGTCCAAGGCAACAAGCTGTACTTCAACTTCTTGCACACCTTCAGGCATATTGGCTGTTGTTTCGCCTGTTTCAGGATTGACTTGTATCCACTCGGGTAAGGCTTTCCCGTCAGAGAGTTTTCCTGAATACAGTTCAACATTTTTCTGATTATCATCATTCAATTTAACACCAACTGATAAATCAGACTCTTCATTGCCTGATACTTCATTTGCAACGGCATCCATCAATCGCAAACCGCCATTGAATTTTAGAGGTTTTGAAAGAGATGCGGTATCAGCGATTGATACTGTATCCAACGTAAAGCCTTCATCAGTGATACCTAAGGACCCCTCATTAACTGTTTCTTTAATTGCAGATAAATAATCTTTCTTTGGTTTGATCACAACCGTTTCATAAGTAGATGATGCTTCTTCATCAATAGTATCCTTTTCAGCGATATACCCTGATGCAGGCTTAACTGTGATTGTAAAAGTATGATCAGCATAGAGGCCTGCTCCATCAATTGCTCTGATTGTAATACTGTATGTCCCAGGTGTACTAATGGATCCATGAATTTTATTTTGTTTTAGTCTTAGTCCATCAGGAAGACTTACTTCTGTACCATCTTCAGGATCAATAATTTTGTATTCTGCGATGTCATAAATACCTGTGTCTGGATCATCAAAAATTTGTTTGTGCCTGATAATAAATTTTTCACCTGTAACTACATTTGGATCTCGAACAGGGTATAAAGCTACAGGTGGATCATTTTGACCTGTCACGGTAATAGCAATTTGAGCTTCTACTGAGGACTCACCGTCGGTTGCTGTATAAGTAAAGTATTCTGTAGCAGTTTCACCAGGATTTAGTGCTTTTGCATTGTTAGCTTGATAGATGTAGCTTCCGTCAGAATTCATAGTTAAATCGCCATATGTTCCTGGTAAGGCTGTTCCAATGGTACCTGATGTCCCCGTTTTATTTTCTTGACCAGTTCTAATGCTTTCCACGGATAAAGGATCTCCATCAGGGTCAGTATCATTTATCAATACCCCTTGATTTGCACCTTTTTCTGTTTGTGCACCAGCGTCAATGTCTAGTGTATCATCCACTGGAACAGGCGGATCACTAATACCATTTACAGTAATTGAAAGTAGTCCTGTTGTAGTTCTTGAGCCATCAGATACGGTATAATTAAAATACTCAATTACACTTTGTCCACGACCAAGGTTATTGATCGAGTCTTGATCAGCAGCATATTTATAACTGCCGTCTGCTTGTAACGTTAATGTTCCGTATTCACCAACTAGTGGTTGTCCTATAGTTCCAGCATCACCTCCACCTTTAGTGTTGCCTTTTCTTATTTCAGTAATGGTTAATGTATCCGAGTCTGCATCTGTATCATCAATAGCTAGATCAAATGTAGATCCATTTGTTCTATCTATGGATGCATCTCTATTTACAGTATCAGTGTCGTCTACAGCAACTGGATCGTTATCATTGATACCAGTGACTTTGAAAGTCAGTTGTGCGGTCGAAGTTTCAGTACCATCACTCACAGTGTAGGTAAATGTATCTGTTCCTGTTTGACCTGTGGGAAGTTGATCTGATTTATCTTGATCAGCGATATAAGTGTATGATCCATCATCATTCACTGTCAGTGTTCCATATTCTCCTGTTAGCGCCACACCTACCGTGCCATCAGTTCCGGTTCCATCTTTAGGACCTGTTCTTATATCAGTAATCGTGAGACTTCCGCTTACATCATCCGTATCCACATCTGTATCGTCATGATCAAGTTCTTGATCATCACTAATTAACCTGTCTACTCTACCATCCTCATCAACAGCATCCGTATCATCAACTGCAACGATGGCATCATTAACACCTGTAATATTAATTGTAAGTTCAGCGGTTGAAGAATTTTTATCCTCATCATCTTTTACTGTATAGGTAAACTTTTCTGAAACCGAGTCACCACCATCTAGAGCCTCTGCGGCGGCTGTATTAGGCGTATATGTATAACTTCCATCTGCAGCCATAGTTAAAGTCCCGTAGGTTCCTAACACTCCCTGACCAGCAGTACCTGTTGCGCTGGTATCATTTGAGGAAATATTAGTAACTGCAAGACTTTCTTGATCTCCACCAGTATCATTTGTTAGAACACCACTTGCTTCATCCTTGCTGAGTAACACATTTTCATTTACTGCAGCAGAATCAGCAGAACCAACAGGGCCTTTCCCTGTAACTGTAATTGTAAGAGTAGTATTGCTGGTCGTTCCAGCGCCATCGCTGACGGTATAGGTAAACACGTCAGTGGCCGTTGCATTATGGGCTAAATTATCAGCAGCTGCAGTATTGGCTGTGTATGTATATTTTCCATCTGAATCTAGTGTGAGGGACCCGAATTCGCCTGTAATTTCTGAACCAGCACTTCCACTTTGACTTGTGTTATTGGAACTAACTGTGGTCACGGACAGACTTGAACTCGCATCAGCATCAGTATCATTTGATAATACTCCACTTACAGCATTTACTTGAAGTTGAGCGTCTTCATCAACTGCTCCTGTATCGGCTACACCAACAGGATCATCATCAATCCCTTTTACGGTGAAGGTAAGTGTTGAAGTCGCAGTTCCTCCATTGCCATCACTAATTGTATAGATAAATTGATCAGTAACCACATCATCAGCATCCAATGCATCTGCTGCAGTCTTATCCGCTGTATAGACATAGCTACCATTACTTTGAATTACTAATGTTCCGTAAGTCCCATTTGCATTAGAGCCCACTGATCCTCCTGATATTGCTGAAACAGTAAGTGTGTCACTGTTTGCATCAGTATCATCTAATAAGACATCCCCTGTATGTTCTCCTGTTGCATCCGGAGTAGCATCATTTGCCGTCGCACCATCTGTTACTTCAAGACGACCATCCTCCAGAATATAACCTGCATCGGTATTGGCAACTGGTGCTGTATTGTTAGTTCCTGTAATTGTGATCGTAAGTGTTGCGGTGTCTGTATCACCTCCACTGTGATCTCTTACTGTATAAGTGAAGACATCAGTTGCTTGAACACCGTTTCCTAAGCCTGTTGAACCGCTTTGATCAGCTACATAAGTATAAGAACCATTTGCATCGACTGTTAATCTACCTTTTGATGTCGTAATTTCTTGACCAGGGTTATAATCATCAGAACCATGTCTGATATTAGTAATAGTAAAGCTGCCTGATACATCATCACCATCAGGGTCAGTATCGTCATGATCAAGTTCTTCTGTATCAGTTTCACTTCGAGAAATTGTAGATCCAGCATTTACAGCATCCGTGTCAGCAACAGCAGTAATTGGGTCATTTGCTCCAGTTACTGTTATTGTTAATGTCGCAGTACTTGCATTTTTATTCGCATCGTCTTTTACAGTGTAAGTAAATATATCTGTAACTTGCTCATTAGGATCAAGAGCATCATTAGTCGCCGCATAAGAATAAGTACCATCTTCATTCATTGAAAGTGTTCCATGAGTTCCTGTTGTGTCACCATCAACTGTTCCTGCTGATGCACCTGTTATTGCCGTTACAGCAAGACTTTCTTGGTCAAATGATGCGTTATCATCATCGTTTGCGAGCACTCCGTTTGTGGCAGCATTGTTGTTGGTTACCGTTGCATTTTCAGCTACAGACGCTGTGTCCGCTACGCCTTGGGGACCAATACCCTTTACTGTAATTGTAAGAGTAGCGTTACTCGTATCGCCAGCTCCATCACTTACAGTATATGTAAAGACATCAGTTTGAACTGCATCTGCTGCAAGTCCATCCGCGCCACTCTTATCTGCAACATATGTATATCTACCGGTTGAATATAAAGTGAGGGTACCATAGGTTCCATTCACACCTGATCCTAAAGATCCACCTTGTATTGCAGAAACAACAAGAGTTGCACTCGCATCTGCGTCAGTGTCATTGAGTAAAACATCGCCTGTGGTATCACCGCTTTCATTATTATTGTTGCTATCTGTTCCTGTAACAGCAGAGCCACCATCTGCTACAGCCAGTGTTCCATCCTCATTGATATAACCTGTATCACTGACAGCAACCGGGTTGTCGTCAACACCTGTTACTGTGATTGTAAGCGTTGCAGTACTTGAATTTTTATCATCATCATCTTTTACTGTGTAAGTGAAGACATCTGTTTCAGTGTCATTTGCATCCAATGCTTCAGCTGCTGCTGTATTTGGCGTATATGTATAAGTACCATCAGCTGCCACAGTGAGCGTACCATACGTACCGAGAACTCCCTGTGTAGCACTACCACTGTTTCCTGTAGAGTTAGAACTAACGTTCGTAACAGCTAAGCTCTCACTATCATAAGCAGCATTGTCGTCATCATTAGCCAGTAAACCGGTAGACGATGCATTGTTGGCATTAAGCAAAACATTTTCATTAACTGAAGCTGTATCAGCGACCGCTTCAGGCCCTACCCCTATAACCGTGATGACCAAATTTACTGTGCTTGTTGCAGTGCCGTCACTAACAGTATAAGAAAATGTGTCTGTTGCCGTTGCTCCAGCAGCGAGTCCGTCTGCAGCACTTTGATTGGCTATATAGGTATATGAGCCATTTGCATCTAAATTTAATGTACCGTAAGTGCCTGTAACATTTGAATCAACATTACTAGCCTGTCCTTGCACTGCTGATACTACTAAGCTTGCACTCGCATCTGGGTCAGTATCATTGAGCAAAACATCACCCGTAGTATCACCACTTTCATTATTATTGTTGCTATCTGTTCCTGTAACAGCAGAGCCACCATTAGATACAGACAACGTTCCATCTTCTTTGATGTAGCCTGTATCAGCTGCTCCAACGGGCGCATCATTCACACCTGCAACAGTAATTGTGATTGTTGCAGTAGCAGTATCGCTTCCATCAGAAACCGTATAAGTAAAGGTATCAGTTTCTGTATCACTTGCATCTAATTCATTCGCAGCATCTTTATTAGCTGAGTAACTGTATGAACCATTTGAAAAGAGTGTTAATTGACCATAAGTGCCATCAACTGGCGATCCGAGGGACCCTCCATTTATTGCACTCACAATTAAATCAGATCCATCACCACCAGTGTCATTAAGCAAAACATCACCTGTGTGTTCTCCTGATGTATCTGGTGTGCTATCATTTGCGCTTGCGCCATTAGAGACACCTAATGTTAAGTTTTCATTAATATAACCAGAATCATTATTGCCCACTACGGGATCAGAAGCTACTCTGGTAACCACCCTGACAAAGTCTCCTTTTAGTCCATTGTCTGTAGCCATGGTTAAAACTTTATTGGATCCTGTTACAGTAAAGGCATCTTGGCTACCCATAGTACCAGGAGGAGTAGCAGGAGGATCCAGATACTCTAAATCCCTCATCTGCACTTTTTTCGAATTGGTTGTTAGAGGATAGATACCATCACTCATGTCATATCCAGATTTTGCTATCGTGTTCTCTGGGGTGGTAAAAATACCAAGAATTTCATTATCAAAAGTTATAATACCTCTATCATCTTCGGCTCTTCTGTTTACATAGTCATTTAGGAAGACCATATAAACATTAACAGCACCTTGAGTATCAGGGTCGTGAGTTGCTGAAGCTACATCGTAATCAAAATCTAAAGTATCTCCAGTTGTTACATTCCCTCTTTCAAGCGTGACGATGTATCTGGTTCCACCTGAGTCTGTTTGACCTCCAGTGTTATTTTTATAGGTTCCGCCGCCTGCCATGAAATTCATACCTGAAGTATGTAATTCAACAGCATTTTGGGTTGCTGTTACGCCATTACTTAGAGCATATTGGTAACCTACAACTGAAACATTTTCAGTTTCAATAATGCCTGTATGTTTCTCTAAGTCCCAATCACCGCCTTTACCAGTAATATCATCTGATGCCGCTACATCAGCATCCGTGATGTCTGCAATTTGTTTGATTAAGATCTCACCACTTTGATCTGCGGCTACGTTGCAACCATAAAATAAAATATCTCCATTTACTGAAAGACTTGTTCCAATCTCTTGAAGAATATTTTCATAAGCATTTAATGTATCGCTGTTTAATACAGCTGTACCGAATGCAATCTGTCCAACACTACCGTGACCAATGACGTGAACCGCATCTATATTTTCTTGAGATGATAAAATATTTTGCATGGTAACAAATCCGTCTTGATCACTTTGTATGACATGCACCTCAGTATTTTTATCAAAACTATTAATCAGCGTTTCAATATCTTCTACTGTGCTATCGATAAATACAATCTGTCTTGATTTTGCATTTTGAGCTGATGCGTCTACATTTACGAAAGGGAGTTTCGTATCTTTATCAACTTTGAAGTGATCTGCTTTAAATGACTTATCACTCTCGGATTTTTGAAACTGAGCTAAATCATCAACCGCATCAATTGCCGTTGCTACTGCTGCACCGTCCAGCATGAGACGGGGTTCCAAAGCCTGAATAAGTTTATTGCTCATTTAATTATATGTTCTCTAGCCAATGTAAATATTGGGTTTCGGCACTTTATTTATACATCACTAAAGTTGGAAAGGTACTCACATAAGCCTAAACAACTCATATTGGGTATATTATTTTTTTGGTTTTACCCCATTTGTCTATAATTCCATATTGAATCTGTGACAAAACAGAAATCCTAGATTGATGAGAAAAATTACTACAAAAATAATAGCTCTCTTCCTATTGATTGCACTTAGCGCCTGCGCTCGGACACCCAATGTTATCGACGCAGAAAAGTTAAGTATAAGTATTCAAAAAGATTTATCGTCGCTCACAGTTGAGGCTCCTCTAGAAAACATAGACCTCCATACAGCAATTGCTATTGCCATTAAAAACAACCGTGACTTACGTATCAGCGTAATGGAGTCTGCATTGGCGCAGAGGCAAAGTGATCTTCAACGTTTTGATATGCTTCCAGATATTGCCCTCAATGCGGGTTACTCTGAATTTAATGAATTACAGCCATCAACGAGTATTACAGTTGAAAATGATAGTGAGCCACCATCAGATCTTGATGGAACTGAGTCTTATACTGTTTCTCGTGATAGAGGTCTAAGAACTAGAAATATTGAGTTCACATGGAACGCTCTTGATTTTGGCTTGTCCTACATTCGAGCAGGTCAACAAGCGGATCGTTATCTAATTGCTAAAGAACTTGAGAGAAAAGCAACACAAAACATTACTCGTGATATCATTCGCGCTTACTGGAAAGCACAGGCGTCAGAAAATCTTTTAAAAAAATTAAATCCACTTCTTGAGAGAGTTGAAACAGCTCTTGCAGACTCGAAGTATATTGAAGAACTTCTCATATCTGCACCTATGGATTCATTACTTTATCAAAAAGAATTACTTGATGTTCAAAGAACGCTGCAAACTCAACAACGAGCATTAATAAATTCCAAAAATGAACTTGCGATACTCATGGGATTACTGCCTGGTCAAAAGTTTAGCCTGTCAAGAGATGATGCTTACCTCACTAATATAAATATGAACATTGAAAAGATGGAAGAAATCGCACTTGTTTCAAGACCTGAGTTAATGGAAAGTCGCTATCAAAAAAGGATTACTGGCAAGGATACTAGAGCCGCTATTTTAGGGCTGATTCCAAGTATAAAATTTAATGCGACTTACGGTTATTCAAGCAATCAATATTTGTTGAACCAAGACTCAACAGAATACGGCGCATCTATTGGAGCTAACCTTTTTAACGTGTTTTCATTAGGGGCTGTAAAAAAATCTTCTAAAGCCAGTAAAGATTTAATTGCAGAACGTCATCTAGCTATTGCTATGACAGTTTTGTCTCAAGTCCATCTTTCAAATATGAATTATGCCTTAGCAATAGAAGAATATGATACTGCGCAGAGATACCTGGATGTGGCTCAAAGGATCAGTAAGCAAGTACAAAATGCACAAAAAGTCTCGCGCTTCGGCGAACTTGAAGTTATTCGGGAAGAAGCAAGTTTATTGGTTGCCGAACTTCGACGCGATTTAGCCTTCTCTGAAATGCAGCACAGTATTGGACAAATTTACGCATCACTTGGAAAAGATATTCTGCCTGAAAACCATCAGAATTTATCGATTGAGGATGTGAGCAAAAATATTGAAACTAATCTTTCTGAATGGGGAGAAGTTTATCAAGCAGCGGTAAATGTTCCTATTAGTGACCAGGATCCGATGCTTCTAATTATAAATGATCCAATCAATACGCAACAAACCAGTAATAAATTCCAAATTTCTGACAATACGTTCAATATCAGTGGACCAGGCAAGCTGCGTTTTGAAGCATCACAAGAGGATGGAACTGCTTTACCAAGATGGCTTGCTTTTTTAACTTCTGATTTGTCATTTGTGGGCAATCCTCCTAGTGACGTATCTGGAATAAAATTAAAAGTTTCTGTTGCAAATGCACTGGTATCTGTTGAGGATAACTTCACACTTCAATTTTTGGATGAGGGTGAATTCCTTGCCCAAGAAAGTAAAAACGCAAGAGAAGAACTTATTCAGTTAGGTTTCAATCAAGTTGAAGAGGATAAGATTAGCATAGAACAAGGCATTGAGACCGTTGAGGAAATCATGGAAACTAATGAAGAAGTTTCGGAAGTTACTGAAGTTGTTGATGAACCAAAAATTGATTTGGATGAATATGCTGTGTCCAATGAAATGATTATTAATGATGCAGATAGCCTGAATGACTTGTTAGACTCTGTTGATAGTACTCTTAAAAAAGCCCAAAACATACTCGACGAAGCTGCAATCGATAGTGATGAAGAAGCGATTCCAGAGGTTGATGCAATTGAGAACCAGGTAGATACATCTCTATTGCCGAATGATGAAACTACAATTGATAATACTGAAGAAACATTAGAATTGGTTAGCGTTTTACCAAAAAAGAAAATTTTAAATGCTGTTGATGAAAATAGCCTTGTTGAGGAAGCCAATGCTGCGAGAGATTTACTTACAGAACTCAACAACACAACTGAATTAGAAAATAAATTAGCTGAAGAAGCAACCCAAGCATTAGAAGATCTCGCTCAACTCATCGAAGAACCTACAGAAGTTGTATCAAATGCATTTAGTGCCCAAGCAAGCGATATTGAAGAAACTGAATTAACAATTGATACCAGTGACGCTGAATATGTTTATATAAAAATTGGATCGTATACACGTGGCAATTCTGCATTCAGTTTTATGAATTATATTTACGATGTAATGGGATTTGACAGTAGATTTCTCAAATATGATATTAATGTCGATAAATTAGATAAAAATGACTATTCCATTATTGTAGGCCCAGTACCAATGAATGAAGCAAAATCTATGCTTGAAGCCCTTGATACACAATTAAGTGCTCAAAATAGTTCCATTGTTGAAGCTGAGTTAGTCTGTAATGAAGAAATTATTTTAATGTGCTCAATTTAAATCTGAACTAAATCATCGTAAATTCTAAAATAAAAATTCATCATATCGCGAGTTGTAACTTTCTTATTCTTGATAAAATTTTCTATTTCTCCATCTTTATGAGCGTAATTAATTCTATACAGTTGACGTCCTTTTTTTTCAAAATGTCTCATCTTTATTAATTTATTACTACACCTCCTCACAGTTTCTCGTGGCATTTTAGATGCCTCTGCAATTGATGAAATATTTGTTGGTAAGAGATAATCATTTTCGTAAAGCTCAGAAATTTTAGTGAAATTTAATATTCCTTTACGTTTCCTAAAATAGATCGATGCAGATAAGACAACTCGATCATTGGGGCTTAAAAGGTGATCATTGCCTTCTAGTGTTAGAACTCTTACCCAAAAGTGATACATGGGCAATCTAATTCGATTCCATACATCGGGTTTTGTCTTTTCTAAATTTATAACTGAGATTGGTTTTAAATTTAATTTTAGTTGATACTTTTCTTCAAGATTAACGATAATATCATCGAATGTTCTCATGAGTGACTTCATAATTTTACTAAGAGAGTCTGTAAATATGTATTGAACATACGCCTCCATGTTTACAAGGTAACCATACTTTTTGTTTTTACTAATAAACCCAGCCTCTATCAACGACTTTATATATCGTCTTATATTTTCTCGGGGAATAGAAAAAAATGACTCAAGAACTTTCAGAGATATTTTTTTTCCAATAAAATTTGTGAATGGAGAAATAAAAAAATTATTATCCAAGAAATCTTCAATTTTCATTGCCTTAATTTGCTTTCTATATTCAGGAAAAAGATTTTCATCCACATGCGCATTGGTGAGAGAATATAAAATGATGAACGAAAGAACTCCGATAGACTCATCTTGGAGTCGTCTGTCTTTGGTTATCCAATTATTTGGGCTGTTTTCCCAATCAGGTTCTGTATGCAAAAATAAATTTTGATACCGAGAGATATGAATTAAGAGCAACAATGCAAAGTTGCCATCTTCTAGATTGTTAATGAGATCAATAACTTTGTTTTTTTTTGCTACTAAGTGTGGATCCATAATACGATAGTATGCCCAAATTGGGTTTTATGTAACATAAATATAGCTTATAATTCATTATTGAATTTAATATTTTGGAAGTCATAATTCTAATTATGAAAAGCAGTTTAGCTAAGATCGCTCAACAAAAGAAAATCAAATACTTCTTAATCAGTTTTGTCGATTTGTTTGGTATACAGCGTGCAAAATTAGTGCCAGCCCGCGCTATTTCTGAAATGCAAAAAACTGGTGCTGGATTTGGCGGTTTTGCAACTTACTTGGACCTTGATTTTGCAGCCCCAGATATGTTTGCCGTTCCAGACCCTGACAGTCTCATACAATTACCATGGCAACCTGATGTCGGTTGGTTGGCCAGTGATCTGGTGATTAACAATGCGCCTATGGATCAATGCCCACGTGTCATTCTCAAAAAACAAATTAGACAAATGACAGATCTCAATTTTAAAATGATGACGGGTGTAGAATGTGAATTTTTCATACTTAATGAAGCTGGAACTGAGGTTGCTGATTCAAGGGACGATGCTCAAAAGCCTTGCTACGACGTCGCGGCATTGATGAGGCGCTATGATATTTTAAAGGAAATTTGTGACTCTATGATCAAGCTTGGGTGGAAGCCCTATCAAAACGATCACGAAGATGCAAATGGCCAATATGAAATGAATTGGGACTACACTGACTCACTTACGACTGCAGACCGACATGTTTTTTTTAAATTTATGGTAAAATCTATTGCTGAGAAACACGGCTTAAGGGCTACTTTTATGCCCAAGCCTTTTGATGATTTAACTGGAAATGGTTGTCATGCGCATGCATCTTTATGGGATTTAAAAAAGAAAAAAAATCATTTTCTTAATCAGGATAATGAGCTTGGATTGTCCAAAATGGGCTACCACTTTATTGGCGGGATAATGAAATCTGTTGATTCATTTTCTGCTTGGTTCAACCCATCATTAAATAGTTATGATCGTTTGAATGCGAGAACAACTAATTCAGGATCAACATACTCACCTACTGCTGTAACCTATTCAGGAAATAACCGAACCCATATGATCAGAATACCAGATGCTGGAAGGATAGAATTTAGACCCGCCGATGGTGCAGTTAATCCATATCTCTTGCAAGCTGGGCTGATTGCTATGGGATTGGATGGAATAAAAAATAAAAGAAATCCTGGCAAGAGGGTAGATGTGAATATGTATTCACAAGGACATAAGTTAAAGAGAATTAAAAAGTTACCTCAGTCTCTAATAGAGTCACTTAATAAATTTAAAGCCAGTGAAGTTGTAAGAAAATCCATAAGCTCAAAAGTTGTCTCACAATACTTAAAACTTAAAAAAAGGGAAATCGCAGAACACAATAAAGTTAGTGATGAAAATAAAAAAGATTGGGAAAGAAAAAATATTATTGATTGCTAAAACTATTTTGTGCCCAACACAGTTGCGACTAGATGAATTCGATCTTCCTCACCACCATTGATTGCTGTGTGGTACTTAGTATTGTCGGTTAGATAAATATTTCCATCAGCAGGAATATGATGACCTGTATGCTCAATAAACATCCTAGCTCCATAATTTGTTTTAATCGCAACGTGTATGCGTTTCTCAGGATCACGATGCCAGCTTAGTGTAGTTCTTGGAGGCATTTTGATTACTCTGCACCTTCCAACTTCGAAGTACTCATTAATTTTTTCATAAACAAATTTAAAGTAGGTATTGTCTAACTTTGGGTTAAATAATGTATATCTCGTCTCGTCAATATATGGTTCGCGCTCCATTTCCTCAAAAGAAGAGTCAGGCTTCGTCCAGTATTTGCCTCTTATATTTCCACCAAACCACTCATCAAGTTCTTTCTCATCATAGTTTAAGCAGATGGCATTAGATTTTAGCATACCATTTTTTAAGTTATCATTTTCAAAAGGTCTGATCTTTATGAGGTCTGATACAGCTTTATTAAGTTCATCAACATTAAAGGAGATATTCTCCAGTCTTTCGATATATTGGTTAATGGGTGTGTACATAATGTAGCTATTAAAATTAGTATCAGCTTAAATATAATATCTTAAAAAAAGAAAGAAAGAACTTCAGTATAAGAATTAGGGCCAAAATTGTCGCAGTTTCGTCAAAAAATCATTAGAATAGCTCAAAAATTGATTTTCTTAGCATTGTTTCCCTCTCAACGCTTTCATAGTATATGAGTAGACACAATGATCAACGAATTAGAATTATATGACCTATAGAATCGATAATTTACAATATTGTAATTGGTCAGAAGAAATTTTTAAAACCAACAATGAAGCTGGTTTAAATGCAATTCATGTAACCATCGCTTATCATGAAGATTTTGATGAAGTAAAAAATAATGTAGAGCAGTGGAATACTTATTTTGAAGAATTTGATAATTTATTGATACATGGAAGGACCTACAAAGATATAGAAAAAGCAAAAGAGGAAAATAAAACTGCTGTCTTTTTTGGTTTTCAAAACTGCTCACCCATTGAAGACGATATTAATCTCGTTAAATCTGTTCATGATTTAGGAGCAGTCTTTATGCAGCTTACCTATAATAATCAATCTTTACTTGCAACAGGTTGTTATGAAGATAACGATAGTGGGGTAACCCGAATGGGTAGAGAGGTAATTAAGGAAATGAATAAAGTTGGAATCGTTGTGGATATGTCGCACTCAGCTGAGCAATCAACGCTAGATGCAATAACGATTTCAGAAAAGCCCATTGCTATTACCCATGCTAATCCCTCCTTTTGGCATCCAGCTAGAAGAAACAAATCAAATGAAATATTAAAAGCACTTAGTCAGTCAAAGGGCATAATAGGTCTCTCACTTTATCCTCACCATCTTCTTGGAGGAACTAATTGTACTCTTAAAAGTTTTTGTGAAATGACAGCAAGGACTGTAGACCTAATGGGAATTGATCATGTTGGTATTGGATCAGATTTATGTCTTGGTCAACCTGACTCTGTTGTTGAGTGGATGAGAAATGGGACCTGGACAAAAACTAAGGATTATGGAGAAGGATCTAAAAGTGATGCAGCATTCCCTACACAGCCAGAATGGTTTGAAAATACTTTAGGATTTAATAATCTTGAATTAGGCTTAAAAGAAGTTGGCTTTGATGATACAGAAGTAGATTCAATATTAGGCGACAACTGGTTTAATTTTTATAGAGAGAATATTCATTAATGCATAATCAAATTAAGCACCGCGATCCTCATGAAGTCATGACACTAAAGCGATTGGGCTCCTTTCATCAGACAAAGCTATCTTTTCTGAGAAGTTTTGTGAGAGAATTTAAAAGTTGGACATTTAAATGTGATTTATTTGATCTTGATAACCAAGGGTTCGGTACTGCAGTTTATTCAGTTAGTAAAGATAGTCGCACCTATTCATTGATTTGCTTTGCTAATGAACTTGATGCCTCAGAAAGGTCTGACAGAGTAATTGCTACGAAGTGGGATGCAGCATTTGTTCTTCACGATGGAATACCAACAGAAAAAGATATTCAAAGATTAAAATTGAATGTTCCTAAGCAGGAAGTTGGCCGATGCAGTTATAAAGAATTAACATTATCGAGAGCAAATAAGTCTGTAAGAATTTTTAATCATGTTGTTGAAAAACTTTCAAATGGAATTCAACCTGATTTATCTTTAATAAAAAAAGTTGGCTACCTCTATAGAACCACGGCGGTTTATGGATCTGGTAAATTTGGATTAGCTGATCGATATAGAATTAAAGACCGTAAAGAAATTAATGGTCCCTTTCGACTTGAAATGATGTTGGTTTATTTAGTGCGTCAGTTTACATTTGACCAGGTTAATCACATTGCTAAAAAGAAGAATCCTAAATTGGCTGTTAAACTTGATCAGTCAATAGCGCGTAAACTTGGAATAGGAAATTCTACAGGACTTGGCATGGCTCCTTTTATTATTAATCATCCATCTCTGTTGCATCAGTGGATTTTTGCTAAAGAAGAAGCGTTAAAACAGATTAGAGAAATAAGTAAAGTAAAGGAAAGTGACCTAAGCATATTTAAGGAATGTCTCAAGCTTTCTAAAAATATGATTAGTACTTGGGAAACAGAAAGTGCCTATCAAATAAAAAAAATAAAAGATTTAAGGAATGATATTAAAAAATTTGAAAGTGAATATCTTTCAACCTTGTCTGTAGATAAAGATAATCTTTGGGATCATCTTTATACATGGATTGAAAAACACTTAAGTTTTGAAGGTATTGAATTTATTATTTCACTGATGATGGAACCTTACGACTCTATTATTAACCCTTTGATATCAAATATGAGTTCCAATGAAGATTTATATTTCAATATACCAACGTATAAAAAAGTAAGTGAATTAAAGAATATAATTTCTAAAGGTTACAGAGATATTATAGAGATTGATTTCTCAAAAAATGAGCCAAACGAAAAATTCTGGTTTATCTCAAAAAATAAAGAGGAGCCAAGGTTAGCAAACAGATTTGATGACGATGGATCTGAGTTGGAACAGCCTCTTGCCATCGCTCGTGATATAAATGATCTGTATTATCGTCTTTTGGATGTTCCTGAAGACCAAATTTTGTCTGAGTTTTTAGGGAACAATAGCGATTTAAGACATGTGGTAAGAAGATGCTTTATAGCTGAGAAGTTACCATATTCGGAAATTCAAGATAATTCGATCGGATCAAATTTAATGCCCATTGATATGCTGCGATTAAAGTTATCTTTTTTTGGGGCACAAAAATTTGACCCTCGTTCTGATAAATGGTTGAGAATATGTATGTATCAAGGAGCTCCTCTTATGAATGAAATAAGTCAAACCAACGATAGATGGATCTATTCATAATTCCATGAGGTCCTCGAGTGAAATCATTACAGTTTCTAAAAGAGCTACTAAAGCTGCAGGATACTCGTGGGGCATAGCTGAAGAAGTTGGAAAAAATATTGATGTATTAGAATTAATAGGAATTGCTGGTATTGAGAATTTAAAATCCTACTTAAGTGATATAAAAACTAAAACACCAATTGGTCCTAATGTCATCGAGTCCCAAAACAAAATAGATAATGAAAATCTTTGCCCTATTCTAACAGGAGTCAGTCTGATAGATGATTTTAAGAATATAGAAATATTAAAAGAAATTAATTTTTATAATGTTAGCTTCCCTCTTCTTATGATTCCTTTCATAAGTAGACTTTCATTTCTTATTGGGAAAAGAGTCAGCATTGAGATTGATGAGTACAATTTTAAATTTAATTTAGATAAGTACATGTTTAGTAATAATGATATTAATTCATTGATATTAGAAAATGCAAAAAACATTAGAATAATGGTTTTTGAAAATGAGGATTCCTTTTCTCAAGAAGTTTGGGATGAGTTGTATGAATTATCAACAGATACCTTTGTTGAAGAAAATGAAAAATTAAAGAGCACAGCTGCCGGAGCTGGTCTTGCAGATAATGATTAATTAAAGTTGAATTCCAACATTCTTTAATTGTAAATAGCTTTTTATAGCTTGCTGACCTTTTTCACGACTATAGCCTGATTGTTTATACCCACCAAAAGGAGTTGCAACACTGCCAGTAAACCAACTATTCACATAAACTTGTCCACCGTTAAGCTTCGCTGCTGTCTTTGTTGCCATATCAACATCTTTTGTAAATACACCTGCCGCTAAACCGTAGTCTGTATCATTTGCAATATGAATTGCTTCTTCATGATCTTCATATTCAAGCACAGATAGGAATGGGCCAAAAATTTCTTCTTGAGCAATTGTCATATCCGGCTTCACATCAGCATAAATTGTTGGCTCAAAGAAATATCCTTTACGATCAACTCGATTACCTCCTGATATTGCTGTCGCTCCAGCTTGCAAACCTGATCTTGCGAAGTTTTCTACTTTTTGAAGCTGTTCTTCGGAAATTACAGGTGTTAGGTCAACGCCTTCTTCATTTCCTGGACCAACTTTTATTGATTTGGCTAATTCCGATAGCTTATCCAATACCTCGTCTTTAATAGATTTATGAACAATCATGCGTGACATTGCTGAACATATTTGTCCAGCTTGACTAAATATTCCAACTTTTGTTGCGTTAACAACTTTATCTATATCAGCATCTGGCAATACAACGGCAGCTGATTTACCGCCTAGCTCTACTACTGCTGGCACAGCTCTTTCTGCAGCAGCATGGAGAATTGCCTTTCCAGTTTTCACAGAGCCAGTGAATGTGATTTGAGCAACATCATTATTTGATGTCAATGCAGCTCCTGCTTCAACGCCGTATCCGGTTACTATATTAATAAGTCCCTTCGGTACACCTGCATTGTGAATAGCCTGTGCAAAAAATGAGGTAGTTGCCAGAGGAGTTAGCTCAGCAGGTTTTATAACTGTCGAATTTCCTGCAGCAAATGAACAGGCAAGTGAACGTGCCAACATTGAAATCGGAAAGTTCCAAGGAACAATGTGACCTGAAACACCATATGGTTCATACAATGTATAATCCATGACTTGATTATTTACTGGAATAGTCTGGCCTTCAATTTTGTCAGTCAATCCACTGTAATAGTCAAAATAGTTTGCCGCATCCAAAAATTCATACTCAGATGCACCCAATAATTTTCCATTTTCTTCACATAATAGTTTGCCGCCATCTTTGCTGATTTTTCTTAATTCATCAGCGATACTGCGCATCAACTTTGCTCTCTCCATAGGATTCATGTCGACAAGCACTCGTGACTCGTAAGCTGTTTTAGCCGCCGCAACAGCAAGGCCAATATCATCTTTATTAGCAGCTGAAATTTCTCCAATTACTTCTTCTGTTGCAGGATTTACAACAGCAATAAGTTCATTTCCTGTGGAGTCAATCCACTCTCCATTTATGTAGTGTTGATATTTTTTCATTTATACTTTGTAATATCTTGTTTTGCCTAATTAACGAACTTTATTATAATTTTTATCTATAGTTAATTTAGTTTAAATAACCCTAGATTCCCAACTATTTTTACCTTAGTCTGAAAACATGAGTGGAGAAAAGTCAGATTTCGTTAAATTTGAACAAGTTGACAAAAGTTACGATGGTAAAGAACTGGTCGTAAAAGGTCTAGACCTTGATATTGCTGAAGGGGAGTTTTTAACTTTATTAGGGCCTTCAGGTTCAGGTAAAACAACTACATTAATGATGCTTGCAGGCTTTGAGACGCCTACTAATGGAGAGATCTATTTTGATGGAAATCCAATCAATAATATACCTCCTCACAAAAGAGGCATTGGCATGGTTTTTCAAAACTACGCACTTTTTCCTCACCTATCAGTATTTGAAAATTTAGCTTTTCCATTAAAAGTTAGAAAAATTGATAAGGCAGAAATTGAAGAACGTATAAATAAGACCTTAAAAATGGTTTCACTAACAGGCTTTGAAAACAGAATGCCTGCACAACTATCTGGTGGTCAACAGCAACGCGTTGCTGTTGCAAGAGCATTAGTATTTGATCCTAAATTAGTTTTAATGGATGAACCTTTAGGTGCGTTAGACAAAAACTTGCGAGAGAGTATGCAATACGAATTAAAACATATTCATGAAACACTAGGTGTTACGGTCGTATATGTCACCCATGATCAAGGTGAAGCATTAACAATGTCAAACAGAATTGCTGTCTTTAATGACGGTAAGGTTCAACAGCTTTCTGGTCCAAATGAACTATATGAAACACCTGTTAATTCTTTTGTTGCTGGCTTTATTGGCGAAAACAATACTTTTACTGGAACTGTAAAAGAACTAGCTTCTGGTTCTGCAAAAGTTGAGACTAGTACTGGTGAGATAATAATAGCTAACCCAATAGCAGTATCTTCTACTGGTGAAAAATCAAGAATTTCTCTCAGACCTGAAAGGGTAAATATTAATCCAACTGAGCAAATTGAAAATCGATTTGAAGCTGAAATCAAAGAAATTATTTACCACGGAGATCACACAAGAGTACGTGTAAATTTGCTGGGTAACGATGATTTTATTTTAAAAGTTCCAAACGCGAGCAGTAATTCTAAGCTTAATCTGGGTGACAAATTAAATTTGGGATGGTCTTCACAAGACTGTCGAGCATTGGATTACTAAACCTTTGATACTAAATATAGATTCAATCCTAAAATATTGAAAAAATTTGCTTTTTTTTGTTGCGTTTTTGTTAAAGCCCCTATGTAATATCTTCTTTATATAAAAAAGGAGACGATTAATCATGTTAAGATTAACAAAAATAATGTCTTTGGCTGCTTTATTGGCGGCACCTACTATGGCTACAGCTGCGGAAGTAAATGTAGTTTCATGGGGAGGCGCTTATACAGAAAGTCAAAAACTAGGTTACGGGGACCCATATCAAGAGAAGAGTGGCGTTCAAGTAAACTGGATCGACTACAGTGGAGGTTTGAGTGAAGTTAAAGCTCAAGTCGAGTCTGGAGCAATTACTTGGGACATCATCGATGTGTATGCACGTGATACAATTATCGGTTGTGACGAAGGATTGTTTGTAGAATTTGATTTCGACAATGACTTCCCAGCTGGTGTAAACGGTATGAAAGCAAGTGACGACTTCTTTGCTCCAATGCCTAGTGACTGTGCTGTGGGTAACATTCTTTACTCATGGAACTACGCTTACAACACTGATAACATAAACTTTGACGGAAGTTACCCTTCATCAATGGAAGACTTCTTCAATCCAAGCAAATATCCAGGAGTAAGATCTCTGTATAGCTCTGCAATGTCAAACCTAGAGTTTGCTCTTGTTGCAGATGGTGTTCCAGGAGCTGACGTGTACGACTACATGGAAGAAAATGGACTCGACAGAGCGCTTGATAAGCTTTCAGCACTTTGTAACGACCCTAAGGGTGGTTGCATATTCTGGTCAGCTGGTGCACAACCACCTGAACAGTTAGTATCTGGTGAAGCTATTATGGCTACTGGATGGAATGGACGTCACTTCAATGCCATCGTGAACGAAGGTTCACCGATGAAAATGGTTTGGGACGGTCAAATTCTTGATTATGAGTATTTTGTACTTGTAAAAGGTGGACCGAACGAAGCTGAAGCGATGGAAGCATTAAAATACTTCACAAGTTCTGAAGGATTAGCTGGAAGTGCAAAGCATATTGCTTACGCACCTTTCAGAATCTCATCTCTTGATATAATCATGGCTGATGAGCCTTGGTTTAATTCACCTACAGCAGGTGCAGTTGAGATTATGCCTCATATGCCTACAGCTCCAGCAAACACTAAGAACTATGTTCTTATGAACCCAGAGTGGTACGCTGATAACAACACTGATATCAACGACACATGGGAAGCTTGGAAAGCTAACTTATAAAAGACTAAAACTTGGGCAACCTATGGGTTGCCCAAGTCCTTTAAATTAAGTATCCTTTACTTAATGACATCAGAAATCAGAACATCAGATGGAGAACTTCTCTCCGTAAAACTCAAAAAGGTTGAACGAAGACGTAGAACAACTGCCTTTTTATTGGCGGCACCATTACTTTTCTTTATCGTTTTCGCCTATGTAATTCCAATATTTCAAATGCTTGGAAGAAGTATTGATAATGTTCAGATGAATGAGTTTTTAAGCAATACCCATGACGTCATGCAAGAGTGGGATGGTACTGAAATGCCTGGGGAAGAAATAACTTCAACTTTTTTTTATGAACTTCAAGGATTAGTGGAAGAAAAAAATCACGGCAAAATAGCTACAAGACTAAATTATGAAAAAGGAGGCTTCACAAGTCTCATAAAAAAAACTGCAAGAAAACTGAATGACTTTGATGAGAATGGTAATTTTCTTGATCAGTTCATAGAAACTCATAAAAAGTGGGGTGATATCGAGTATTGGCTAGCATTAAAAAGAGGGACAGACGCTTATCACTATCGTAAATATTTAACAACGTTTGACTATGAAGAAAAATTTGATGGCTCGATTGAACGTATACCAGAGAAAAAACGTATCAATGTTACACTTTGGATAAGAACTATTTTCGTTGCTGCTGGTGTTACGTTCTGCTGTTTCTTACTTGCATATCCTATATCACATTTACTTTCTGTTCTGCCTACACGTTACTCAAATTTACTAATGATCTGCGTTCTACTTCCATTTTGGACATCTCTTTTAGTGCGTACATCTAGTTGGATGGTCCTATTGCAAAAACAAGGAGTGTTAAATGATATTTTCGTATCCTTAGGAATTGTCGCGGACGAAGGAAGGCTTGAATTAATGTACAACATGACTGGTACATTTATCGCGATGACACAAATATTATTACCATTTATGGTTCTCCCACTTTACAGCGTAATGAAAACTATTCCACCAAGTTTAATGAGAGCGGCAACTTCGATGGGGGCCACTCCTTTCCTTGCTTTCAGAAAAATTTACTTCCCACTTACATACGCTGGCATAAGTGCAGGTTCAATTTTGGTTTTTGTTCTCTCTATTGGATATTATATTACTCCAGCACTAGTTGGGGGCGCCAAGGGTACATTAATCAGTAACAGAATAGCTTATCATATGCAGCAATCTCTCGATTGGTCTTTGGCGACTGCAATGGCAGCAGTTCTGCTTGTGGCTGTGTTAATAGTTTATTGGCTCTACAATAAGATTGTTGGCATCGATAACATGAGGCTTGGATAAGATGGCTTTACCAAAGTACACAGAAACTAGATACAGGGTTTGGCATTACTCATACCTTGTCATTTGTACTGCAGTATTCTTTTTTCTAATAGCCCCACTATTTGTAATTATCCCACTTTCATTTAATGCAGAGCAATACATTCACTTTTCTGATGGAATGCTCGCTCTTCAACCCGAGGCGTTCTCTCTAAGATGGTATGAAGACATGGTTTATGGCACAAAAAATCCATGGGGAATTGCTGCTAGAAACAGCGTCTACTATGCTTTTTTTGCAACTATTGGTGCTACAGTTTTAGGGACCGTTGCCGCTCTTGGCCTAAGTAGCCGCTATATGCCTTACAAACAATTAATCATGAGTATTTTGATATCACCGATGATTATCCCTCTTATCATTTCTGGCTCAGCTATCTTCTTTTCTCTTGCAAAATTAGGTCTCGCTGCATCTTTTCCCGGCATCGTCATAGCTCATATAATTCTAGGAACTCCATTTGTGGTTATTACGGTAACAGCAACCTTAAGTGGTTTTGATGACAGTATTACGAGAGCCGCTTCAAGTCTTGGCAGCACACCCACTAATACATTTTTTAAAATTACACTGCCTCTTATTACACCAGGCATTATTTCAGGCGCGCTCTTTGCATTCGTAACGTCGTTTGATGAAATAGTAGTGATCTTATTTGTTGCAGGAGGGGACAGAAACCTAACAACTATTCCTCTTCAAATGTGGACAGGACTGAGAGAGCAACTTAGTCCAACAATTATGGCCGTGGCTACATGCTTAATTGTTCTTTCAACGTTAATTCTGATCGTAACAGAATTACTACGAAGAAGATCTGAGAGAATAAGAGGAATATCAGCACAATAGTATAAATTGTAGCTCAAGATATCCTTGGTTTCTTATCAGCTAATCACTAATCCATCTTTTTTTAATTCACTAACCAGATCATCAAAACGATCTTGTCCAAAAAAGAATTTATCTTTGTAAACAGATAGAGGTACACCATGGTGCCCTGCTTCAAGTTGCTCTTTTTGATTTAACTTTATTTCATCAATTAACGCTTGTTCATTTTCAATGCGTCTTTTTTCAATATCCTCAAAGCTCAATCCAACTTTTGAAGTGGCATCGGCTATTGACTCATCTGTATTCCAGTTCTTGAGACCACTCCAGATTTTATTTGAAACTACAACAGCAAAGTCAAGTTGTTTACTTTTTTCAATAGCTTGACAATAATGAGCCAATTTAAATATATAAGGCTGATGGTCAGAAATTTTTCCAGTCACCAAATTTTGATTTATTGGATCAGGATTAGGTTTGACAAAAACCATATTATTTTTTTTTGCCTGTCTGACATAATCAATTCTTCTTATTAAGAAGTAAGTAAAGAGATTTTTACCTTTAAAAAATTCTGGTTCCCTTATCGCGAGAGGATAAACTTGCTTGAAGTTAACATCTACCCCATGTTTATCCCTCAATTTAACCATGCGAGGCAAAATTAAATACGAATAGGGGCTTCTAAAGGAAAAATATAAATCTACTTTCATAATTTAGCTCAATAATTTATCACAACTTGTTTCTTGTAAAAGATTATCTACCTTATCTTTATCAGTATTCGACAATTTATTATATTCTTCATTAATCCACTTCAGACATTTGGCTTGATACGGAAAGGATTTTTGCTTCCATGAACAACTATCAATTTGTGTCTCCCATTCTTTGTCTCCATTTTCAATAGCTCTTGCGTTCGCAATTAATGCTGGCACATATCCTTTACCTAATTCAGATAAAAGTTCTTTTATGGTAGACGGAATGCTTTCAATGCTTACCCAATCATTGTCTGTAACTTCAATTCCTGATTGATCCTCAATAAGTCCTACCCATGCAACAGTTCTTAATGATACTTCATGTGCAATTTCTCTTGGGGTAGGATCAAAGTTTACAAGTTGTGATAGTTGTCCAAACAAAGAAAAGTCTGACGAGGATGGTCGCTTACCTAAAAGATAAGGTGAATGTGCAAAATGTTTTTCCAAGACTGTCAGCAATCTTCTATAACTTGCATCAATAATTGGCGCTGTATCATTATTTGATCCAACTACCCATAACCGATCAATTTGTCTTTTGCTTATCATCGTTTTGAGATTACTTAACATTTCATCAGGTAGAACTCCCATTGTTTGGATAGGAAGAACAGTGCCTGCATTTTCTGCATCTTTAATATCATGCCAACGATAATGAAACATATATTTGGTGCCCCACTCATCTGCAAAGTCTTCCAATAGATAATTCAAGAAAGCTAAAGCAGGATCCGTTGGGATCGAACTCCTTTCGGGTACTTCTTCTTCCAATTTTCTAATAATAGGTGTTGAATCTGTGACAGCTTCTAAGTCCCCACTTTCTGAATTCATAATGAAAGTTGGAAGTAGTCCTGGTTTAGGCTTTGCGATTCCAGCTTTATCCAAATAAGCTCCCGGATCTCCCCAGATGATTGTATGTGGTATGCGCTTATACCTTAAATAAGAAACCATTTTTCTGGTGTAAGGTGAACCTACGCCGCCAATTAATTTCAATGGATTAGGAATGCTCATTATTATTAATCATATTATTTTTGAATTATTTTTGAGCCAGTGGCAGTTAAATCTTCAGATTTTTTCATATTACGCATCATTTCCATAATATCAATTGGGACAGCTACACCTTTTTTACATGCTGGACGATCTTCCATCATTTGCATCCATCTTTGGAGACCTGTTAAACCGTCGATTTTAATACCTGACCACTTATATGTTCTAACCCAGCACCAGTTGGCAATATCAGCAATGCTAAAATCATCAGATAAAAATTCATTATCCTTTAAGCGTGTTTCCATTACCTCAAATAATCGTCGGCCTTCATTTTGATAACGATCTACAGCCGCTTGGATTTTATCACCAGGCCAATACCGAAAAAAAACATTGGCTTGTCCCATCATTGGGCCAATACCACCCATTTGAAACATCAGCCATTGCATGACTTTTGATCGAGCTGTCGTTTCACTTGGCAAAAGTTTGCCTGCTTTTTCTGCCAAATATATCAATTGAGCTCCACTCTCCATAATTGGTAAATTATTATTCTCTGAGTCAACAATCACAGGTATTCGTCCATTTGGATTAAGTTTTAGAAACTCTTCTTTTTTTTGATCTCCAGCTTGAAGATTAACAACATGGACATTGTAAGGAATATTTAACTCTTCTAGTGCAACTGAAATTTTGTAACCGTTGGGTGTGGGTGATGTATAAAGATCAATCATTTTTAATCTATCAACGTGTCTGTTTCAACAGATTCAATATTTAACTGTCCCTCTAGTCCAGCTTCTCTATGTTGATAGCCTTCTAATAAATGTGGGTCAGTAGGTGCCATGCTTTCACCCATAATCTTCCTGGAAGGCCACTTTGCAATTACAACCGCGTCCCATAGCTGCTCAACCTTACCGACTGTTATTCTCTTAACTTTAGAGGAGAACGTTATTTCACCTCCAAGCTCTTCAATGTGCTTGGTAATGATGTCTGCATACTTTTTATAGGCTTCAATACCTGATAGATTCGTTTCTCTTCCATCTTTGTATTCAGCTTTCTCTCTAAATTTCAAAAGATTTACCATAAATATTGGCTCATCAATGTCTTCATCTTTTTTTTCCTCAAAAAATCCCTTCATCTGTTCCCTAGAAGGATAAATTTTATTTTTAACTTCCATGTATTTCCTTTTTTTTCAATATTGAAAGGTAAAACATAATAAGTGTAAATAAAAGCATAATAAATGTACCAGCTATTCCCCCTGGAGCCGTTGATGTTGTGTACTCGGAACCAGGGTAACGAAGTTGTAATACACCAAGTTTTAAAATGTTATCAAAAGCGAAAAACAGCCAGACTAAAGGAAGTAAATTTTTATATTTCAAAATGACAATAATTGAAAATGCTAAATATACTATTTGAGCTCCACCCCAAAGAGAACCAAACAAATAAATAATTCGATTTGGGTCTAATTCATCAATGAGTGGGAATACTATAATGGAAGCAATTGAGTTTAACCCTGCGTCATCAGCAAATGTATGTACCAATGAACGAAAAGTCATAATGATTAGGTAAAAGTACATTGCCCATAGAGATAATGTTTTTCCTTCATAAGTGTTGCTAACCTTGTCAGGTAATATTGACAGATACGACATCAGAAAAGCATAAGTAATTGAAAAATTGTGTCAATCTATTATGATCCATCCATGTATCAATCAATCGTTGTCAGAACACTTTTCGCTTTAACTTCACTAGTTGTTATTACAATTATATTAATGCCATTCATATTAAAGTCTTTGGGGCTACACCCTAACTATGAGGGAAGATCTTTTAATTTTGAAGGTAAAAAGGCCTTGATAGTATCTACAAGTCACGGGATTTTAAATTATCCAGATGAAGTCTCAGGAAAGCCCTCTGGTTTAGCTAGTTCAGAATTAACAGCGCCTTATTACGAATTTATTGATGCAAACATAAAGGTTGATATCGCAAGTATTAAGGGAGGTAAAATTCCGGTAGATCCACAAACCACTTCATATTTTATAAGATCTTCATCTGACAAAAGATTTTATAAAGATGCTAAGGCCATAGATAAACTTAACAACTCTATGAATGTAGAGGAAGTAGATTTCAAGGAATATGATATCGTGTTTCTATCTGGTGGATGGGGTGCTGCATATGACTTGGGTTTCTCAGATGTCTTAGCCAGTGGAATTTCAGAAGCATATTACTCAGGTAGCATGATTGGTGCTATTTGCCACGGCCCATTAGGGCTAATCAATGCTAAAGATAAAAATGGAAACATCCTAATTGCAAATAGAAAAATGACAGGTGTTACAGATAAACAAGTCAAAGAACTTAGCATTCAAATGACACCACAACATCCAGAAGAAGAGTTGAAAAAGGCAGGTGTAATATTTGAAGCTAAAACAGGATTTAGAGATTTATTCGCCAATCATGTTGTTGTAGATGATGAAAAAAGATTTGTAACTGGGCAAAATCAAAATTCAGGGCATGAAATTGCACAAAAAATTATGGAAATAATAGAGGAAACATTATGAATAAATTTTTAATTATTTTGACAACTATTAATGGATTTATATTTCTGATTCTTGGACTTGTCTGGGCAATATCCCCTTACAATGCTGGAGCAAGCTTTGGTATATTGGTTATACCAGAAGGATTGGGTCGGAGTAGTCTAATTGGAGATATAGGGAGTTACTTCTTTTGTATTGGCACAATGATGATACTTGCAGCCTATACGCTGAAAAATATTTGGTTTTATGCACCAGCAATGCTTTTGGGTGTGACCGCATTATTTAGAATACTTTCGTGGGGGATTCATGATGCAACCTTTGCAACACAATTCATCGTTATCGAAATATTTCTTGTAATTCTATTGCTAATTACGTCGCAGAGAACATCAATAAAATAAAGTGAAAAGAGTTTATTATTTTCTTATTGTAGGAATTCTAATTTTAGTAATTGCATTTTTTGGAATAAGGAATGCGTCAGTTCAAAATTTTCTTATTGACCTTATTTTTGAGTCACAATTAAACAATCAGGATAAACGTATAACGTTTGAGGGCGATTATATAATAGGACTTGTTTGTGGATCACGAGGACCTTTGCCTGGTGAAGGAAGGGCTGAACCATGCATCATGATCAAAACACCTGACCATATGTTTGTAGTTGATACTGGGGATGGCAGCAGACAGAACTTAATAAATTGGGGGATAAACCTTGGTAACTTAGATGCAGTGCTATTTACGCACCTACACTCTGATCATATCTCTGATTTGGCTGACTTTCATCTCTATTCATGGGTTGCTCAAAACAGAGGAGAGAAACTTCCCGTATATGGACCTCGTGGGACACAATATGTTACTGAGGGTATCAGTAGAGCATATGAGCTTGATATGGAATATCGAACATTACATCACGGTGAAGACGTAGCTCCTTCAGATATAACAGGATTTAACACAACAATAATTGATTTAGATAATCCAGTTATTTTTGATGATAAAAAACTTAAAATCACGGCTTTTGAAGTTGACCATCCACCTGTTGAACCTTCATTGGGTTTCAGATTTGATTACAAGGGAAGATCAATTGTTATCAGTGGTGACACGGATTACAGCGTAAACTTAATTGAACAAGCAAAAGATGCTGATTTACTTTTTCATGATGCATTATCTTATAAAATGATAGGAAGGGCTGAAGAACTGTCAGACAATATACAACGACCTCAGTTATCAAGAATATTTTATGATATTCAGGAATATCATGCCTCGCCCATTGAGGCTGCTCAAGCTGCCAATGAAGCAAATGTAAAAGAGCTGATTTTTTATCACTTGATACCTGCACCTCAGAGTTTTATTGCTAAAATACTTTTTGTCGAAGGCGTTAATGATGTTCGACCTGATAACTGGACATTAGCAGACGATGGTACTATGGCAATTTTACCTGTTAATTCTGATAAGATTAAAATTACAAACATTGACTAATGATAAAAAAATTATCAATTGTGTTTATTTCGCTGCTTATCCTATCTCTTGTCCTATGGATAAATCGTGTAAATCTACTTGTTTGGGGATTACCATTTGTTGTTGATGCAGCGAGACCAGTAGCTGAAAATACGCAGATAACTTGGCCAGACGGGCCATCTGACGATGAAAGGATGGTAACAAATAAACCCAATATTATTTTAATACTAGCTGACGATTTAGGTTTCAATGATGTTTCTCTCTACAATGGAGGAGCTGGAGATGGAACATTGATGACTCCCAATATAGATCGAATTGGAAAAGAAGGAGTTATTTTTAATAAAGGGTATGCGGCTAGTGCAAGCTGCTCTCCCTCAAGGGCTTCCACAATGACAGGAAGATATTCAACCCGATTTGGTTATGAGTTCACGCCATACTTTAAAATTGCACAAACTTTTGCTCAATGGGTAAACGATATTGATGATCCAGTGTTAAAGTCAGAAATAAATAGAAATGCTTCTGAGGAATTTGTTGATTTGTACAGTACGGGTATGTCACCAGAAGAAATAACTATAGCCGAGGTCTTAAAAAATGAAGGCTATTATAATGCACACATAGGTAAATGGCATTTGGGAGTGATTGAAGGTACCACGCCAACTGACCAGGGTTTTGATGACAGTCTTCAAATGCTGAGCGGTCTCTATCTTCCAAAAAATGATCCGAATGTTATTAATGCAAAAACAAATGAAGCTATTGATAATATGGTATGGTCTGCATCACAATTTTCTGTTTCATTTAATAATAGTGAAGCATTTGAACCTGGTGGATATCTAACTGATTACTACACTGATGAAGCAATCAAAGTAATTGAGAAAAATAGAAACAGACCATTTTTTTTGTATTTGGGTCACTTTGCGCCTCATAACCCACTTCAATCACTAAAAGAAGATTACGATCATTTTCATCATCTTCAAGGAGATGATCAGCACAAATTAAGGGTATACTCGGGAATGCTGAAATCTCTAGATAGAGGCATTGGAAAAATTTTGGACGTATTAGAGAACCTTGGTATTTCAGATAATACACTCATCATTTTCTCAAGTGATAATGGAGGAGCCGATTATATACATTTGTCTAATATAAATAAGCCATATAGGGGTTGGAAACTAACGCATTTTGAAGGAGGCATGCACATACCATTCATGGCTAAATGGCCGAATAAAATAGAAGCTGGCTCAATATATGATTATCCTATTCATCAAAACGATATTTTACCAACAGTTGCTAAAGCCGCTGGGGCACAGATTCCCAATGATAGAATTATCGATGGAAAAAACCTTATTCCGTATATTAATAATGAAATTAAGATACCTCCACACGAAACATTATTTTGGATCTCCGGAAGGCTCAAAACTGTAATGCACAATGAATGGAAGCTCATTAAAGATGAAAAAATTAATAAAAATTGGCTCTTTAATCTTTCAAATGACCCTACTGAGAGAAATAATCTTGCTGAAACTAATCCCATAAGAGTAACAGAACTTGAATTGATGCTCTTTAATCATATGAAGGAACAGTCACCACCTGTGTTTCAAAGTTCACTGTCAATCCCAGTGTTAATTGATAAACACGGAGGACAAGAATATGTTGAAGGCGATGAATATTTATACTGGGATAACTAAAATATTTTAGAAAAGAAATTTTTCATTTCATTCCAAGAATGCTCATCAGCGTATTGGTCATAAAATAATCCACTTTCTTTCTGATTAGCTTCTGGATTAGTAAAGGCATGGCCTACATTACCATATGCATGAATTTGCCATTTAGCTTTCTTTGAATTTAATTCATCAGCAAGTTCAATCATACTTTTTGGAGTAGCCATAGGATCATCATAGCCATGCAAAATTAGTATCGAGCTATCAATTTTTAAGGTACCTTTTAATTGCTTTCCGGTACTCGCTGTTGGAGCATCATAAAGTCCATGGAAACTAACAACCCCCTTGATATCTTCTCCAGATCTTGCAAGATCAAGAGCACACTTGCCACCAAAACAAAACCCGATGGCCCCTGTTTTATTCTTATCAACTTGATCAAAGTTTTTAAGAGTATCAAACGCATTTATCATGCGTTCTTGAAGGAACACTCGGTCAGAATTAAATTCATTCATAAGTGCCATTGATTCTTCTGGGTTGGAACCTCGTCTACCCTGACCATAGAGATCAATTGCAAAAGCGAAATAACCTAATTCAGCCAATTTTTCAGATTTCCCAATATCAAAAGGTGAATGCCCGCCATATGCATGGCAAACGATTATACCGGGACGAGGAGTACTTATACTATCATCATAACTGATTGAGCCCTCAAATTTTTGATCAGAATTAAGCGCACCATAGATTAATTTTTCTGTCTTAATCATATTTATAAAATACCTTTGTATGAATTTATATAAAGATTCTTCATTTGATCTAAAGATATATCTTTAGGATTCGGTTGAGTAGATGGATCTTTTAAAGCCATTTCTGATAGTAAGTCAAAGTCAAAATCAACATTCAACTCTTTAAGTGTATGAGGTATAGCAAGATTACTTCTTAATTCCAAGATCCATTCCATGAAACCATCAAATGATTTCTTATTAAGATCTAGATATTTTGATAAAGAAACAATTCTATCTTCAATTACATCTTTATTGAAGTTAAGAACATAAGGCATAAAAATAGCATTTGATAACCCATGATGAATATCATTTACTGCATTTATCGGATGTGACAATGAATGAATAACTCCCAATCCTTTTTGAAAAGCTGTAGAACCCATGGATGAAGTTACTAACATCTTACTTCTAGCATTAATATTGTCTGGCTCGTTATAAGCAGTGAGTAATTGATCCTTAACATTTTTAATTCCCTCTAAAGCTATCCCATCTGCCATAGGATGAAACCCTCGAGCACAATAAGCTTCTAAGCAATGTGCAAGTGCGTCCATTCCCGTCGCAGCAGTTAAGTGAGGAGGTAAACTCAAAGTCAACTCAGGATCAAGAACGACTAAATTGGGCAAGAAAGATGGATGGAAAATAATTTTTTTTGTCATATCCGCTTCATCCACAATAAGTGAGGCTCGTCCTGTCTCTGAACCGGTTCCTGAAGTTGTTGGCATTGCAATTACTTGTGGCAGATTGTCAGTAACAGCTTGTTTCCAATTGTCGCTGACATCTTCAAAAAACCATAGGTTCTCTCTCTGCTTAGACATGAAAGCAATGGCTTTTCCAGCATCTAAGGAACTTCCTCCACCAATAATAATTACACCATTACTTTTGCTTGAATTAAATTGAGCAACACCATCCATAACATTCATACCCGTGGGATTGCCTTTTATATTTGAAAATACTGAGTATTCGATCTGATTCTTTTTAAGAATAGCAAGAATATCAACAAACTTTTCATTTTCTGCAAAATTTGGATCCGTAACAATCATTGGTTTGGTTATAGATAACTCATTGAGCGCTTCTATAATTTCAAGTCTGCGTGAAAGCCCAAACCATATAGGTGTCGGATAATTCCAGTTAGTAGATACTATTTCATTCATTCAACAAACTCTTTTACTCATAAAGTTGGTGGTGATGTTTTCTGTTTTGAGCCTAAAGCAAAGAAGCTGATTGCAAAAATTATAATCATGCCTCCTATAAGAGTAAATGTTGAAGGTACTTCGTTGACTCCAAACAGAGGTATCCAACACCATATAACTCCACCTACTACTTCAGTAAGAGAAAGAAGCATGAATTCAGCTGCTGGCAAATAGCGTGCGCCAATACTTAATAATATTAGCCCTATTGCTACAAAAGAGCCATGCATCATACTCAATAGTATATTTCTAAGCGGCATGGTGTAGCCATCATTAAGATAAATAATCATGCACATTGAAAATAATGAACATGCAATGCCAGCAATAATGATGGTTGTAAATTTTGGTGTATCAGGTTGCCATCTTAAAGTTGTTGCAAATATCGCAAAACCAATCGAGCAAAACAAACCAAAAGTCCAACCTAAAAATGTGCCAGCATACCAATCATTGTATGCCATTAAAAACATTCCAAATAGTGATACAAAACATGCAATAGCTGTAGTTATTCCAACTTTTTCTCTGAGAAAAATATAAGCAAACAGTCCCGCAAATAAGGGTTGAGTACCAATCATAAATAAAGTTGTCGCTGCAGAGGTAAAAGTCATCCCAAATATGAAAAAAATAAATGCTGTGGCAAGACCCAAACCGCCAATTAAACCTGAAATACCTACCCGTTTAAAATTATGTCTGAACGCTAATCCTTCTTGATATATTAAAAAGATTAGAAGAATTGTTGCTACCACAATGCCTCTACAAAACAGATAATGCCATTGATAAATTTCAGCATCAACCATATAGCGAACAGTAGGTGCACCAAAACTCCATATCAACCCAGCAGATAAGGCAAGAATAAAACCCATTAAATATGTTTTGTTATTCACTTCGCTCATATAATCTAAATGAAGAATATATAAATTTAATTTTATTACACTATAAATGAGTACTATGAATTCTGTTGCAGAGTATGGAGAATTTGATGAAAAGTTCCAAGAAACCTATGAACTTTTCAAGAGAAATATTGAAAGTGATGAAGAAGTTGGTGCATCATTTGCTGTATACAAAGATGGCAAGCCTATTATAGATCTTTATGGTGGCTTTCAAGATCGTGACAAAAGCATAAGCTGGAATAAAGACACAATGGTCAATGTTCATTCAACGAGTAAGGGAATTGTCGCCATGATAGTTGCAAAACTAATTGATAAAGGTGAATTAGAATTAGATAAAAGAGTTTGTGATTATTGGCCAGAATTTTCTGAAAATGGGAAAGAAAATATTAAAGTAAGGACACTATTATCTCATCGAGCAGGTCTTTATGGTTGGAGGGAGCCACTTGATGAAACAGACTTTTATAAATGGGATTATATTTGTGAATTACTTGCAAAACAAAAACCTTACCATGCACCAGACAAAGAAATTTGCTATCATCCTAAAACAATTGGTTTTCTCGTTGGAGAATTAATTAAAAGAATTACAAAAAAATCAGTTGGTGAAAATTTACATGAACTTCTTAGTGAACCCCTTGAAGCAAAATGTTTTATTGGAACTCCCGAAATATATCATAATAATATTGCTGAGTTAATAAGTTCTGAAAGTTTACGTAAAGCATTTAGTAATCCAGAAAATGTAGATAATTATATGGTAACTGCATTCCTCAATCCAGCTAACAGAACAAAAACAGCAAACACTACTGAATGGAGACTAGCCGAAATACCAGCCATGAATTGTCATGGAAATTCAAGGTCAATCGCTAAAATTTATGATCATTTTATAAATCATCAATCAAATAACTTCATATCAAATGAAACTTTTAAATTAGTAACAGCGGTAGCTGTCAGTGGTGATGACAATGTTATGAAATCGCCAATGCAATGGAGCTGTGCAGGTTACAGCGTTGGAGGTGGCAAATTATTTGGGGAAAGTAGCAAAGCTTTTGGTCACACTGGTTGGGGTGGTTCGATGGCTTTTGGTGATCCCGAAAATGGGGTGAGTTTTGCTTACACAATGAATTTACTTACAGGATCTATGCTGGGCGATCAAAGGGCTCTGAAGTTAGTAGAAACAACTTATAAACATTTATGAAACTAAGCTTTAGAACAAAGTTTTTTTATGGTGGAGGTGACTTTGCTATAAATATTATGTGGCAATTAACTGTATTTTACCTCCTTTTTTTTTATACAGATGTATTTGGCCTATCACCTTCAACTGCTGGATTAGTTTTTCTTTTAGCTAAAGCATGGGATGCCGTCACCGATCCTTTAATGGGATACTTGGCAGATAATACATCTACACGTTGGGGTAAATTTAGACCGTACATACTTTTTGGATCAATACCAGCATTGCTAGCTATTATTCTTTGCTTTACATCACCTAACCTTTCAGATGAAGGAAAATTTTACTGGGCACTATTCACTTATATTTCTTTCACTACTTTATATACAATTATGGCTATTCCATTTGGCTCAATGACTGCAGCTATGACTCAAGATATGAATGAAAGAACGTCGTTAGCATCATTCAGATACATTGGAGGATCCTCAGGCTCAGTAGTTGTTGCTGCATTAACTCTTCCATTAGTTTCTCTCTTTGCAAGTCCCCAATTAGGATTTCCAATTGTTGTTGCTTGTTTTGCTTTACTTGGATCTATCTTTTGTTTTCTATGTTTCTTTAATACAAAAGAGATTTATTCCAAGGTCTATGAAAAAAGGATTAGCTTTAAAAAAATAATAAATATGCTGGCAAATAACTTTGCACTGCAGTTTATAATTGTTGCACTACTAGGAACATGGATTGCAAATAATGTAAAGCAAGTAACTGTAATTTATTTCATTAAATATAATCTCCAACTTGAACCTTATTTTGGATTAATTTTATTAGGTGTCATTTTACAAATAATGCTGGGCGCTTTAGCAACAAATTTAATCAAAAATATGTTTGAGAAGAAAATTATTTTTATAATTGGTACAGCTCTTTATGTTGTCACTGATTTAATTATATATTTTATAACTGGTTATGAAAATTTTTGGTTATTTGCTTTTGTTGGATCATTTGGATTCATTGGATTTGGAATGGCAGGTGTAGCGACATGGTCAATGCTTGCAGACTCAGTTGAGTTTGGAGAGTGGAAATCAGGGTTTAGATCTGAGGGGATAATTAATTCTTCGTTTGTGTGTATTTTTAAGCTTAGCATTGGTTTTAGTGGCTGGTTAGCTGGAATAATTCTGGAAAGTACTAATTATCAACCAAATGAAATAATACAAAACTCTGAAACTTTAGAGGGACTATTTATCATGGGATATATATTTCCTGCGGTTGCTGGAACAATTGCAATGTTAATCATGGCTTTTCATAGGTATGACAGTAGTTTTTACGACACAGTATTTTCAAGCTTGAGATCAGAAAGAAAAAGTTAGTTAGTCAATGCAAAATAATGCTGTTGGTAAAAGTTTTGGCAGAGTTAACCTATTAGGCGAGCACTTAGACTATAATGGTGGTTTTGTAATGCCACTTCAACTAAAATTAGGAGTCGAAACAAAGATCTCTGAAAATAAAAAATCTAATAAAATAACTATAAGATCAAATGACTATAATGATATTTTTGAAACAAATCGTTTGGAAAGTAAAAACCATCATTGGTCAGATTTTGCACTAGGATCTTGCAAATATATAAGAGATAAATATCAAATTGATATTAAAGATATAAGCATTGATATATCAAGCGATCTACCTATAGGCATTGGCTTATCATCCTCTGCCGCAATGAGTGTGAGCATCCTTAAATCTCTTGTAAAATATTTTAAAATTGAAATGAGCGAAATTGAATTAGCAAACGCTGCATTTGATGTCGAGAATAAATTTGTTGGAGTTGGTGGAGGTATAATGGATCAATATGCATCAGTCTTTGGAGAAAGTAGCAAAGTACTTTATTTAAATACTCTGAATAATGATTATGAAAAAATACCTTTATTTGTTACCTCAACATTTCTCATCATAGACAGTGGTATAAAACGTATTTTAGAAAAAAGTGACTTTAATAAGAAAAAAGCTTTTTGTATTTCAGCTAAAAAAAAATTAAAGGTTGATTTTTTATCAAATATTTCTGACATCAATATTATTGATTCAAATTTATTAAACAATAATGAATACAAAGTGGCTAAACACGTAGTAGCAGAAAATATAAGAACGAAAAATGGAAAAGACGCCTTATTAACCAATAACGAAAAATACTTTGGTGAACTTATGACACAGAGTCATAATTCCTTAGCGAAGGATTTTGAAGTTTCAATTGATGAGCTAGATACCATAGTCAGATTGTGTAATGAATTTGGTGCATATGGAGCTAAACTCACTGGAGCAGGTTTTGGTGGTGCTGTTGTAACACTGGTAAAAAATGATAAAGTAGAAGAGTTCAAAAAAAATATATTAAAGAGTTATAATAAGGCAAACTTCATATGATATTTAAGAATTTACCCAAAGATTTTATATGGGGTACTGCAACTGCAGCACATCAAGTTGAGGGAAACAATACTAATTCAGATTTTTGGCACTTAGAGCATACAAAAGACACAACATTTGCTGAACCTTCAGGTATTGCCTGTGATCAATGGAATAGATATGAAGAAGATATCGATATTATGGCTGATCATTCCATCCAAGCTTACCGCTTATCAGTTGAATGGGCTCGAATTGAAACCAGTGAAGGTGAATTTTCTCAAGAAGCAATCGATCACTACAAAAAGGTTCTAGATTATTGTCGAAAGAAAGGTTTGAAAACTTGTGTAACCTTTCAACACTTTACATCCCCACTTTGGTTTACTGCAAAAGGCGGTTGGGAAAATCAGGATAATGTTGATTTATTTGTAAGGTACTCAGAAAAAGTATCGAAAGAATTGAACGATTACATGGATACAGTATGTACAATTAATGAGGCAAACCTAACCGCTTGTTTTGCTCATAGTTTTCCAAGCTACCCGGAGGGTGGAATGAAAACAATTATGCCGTTTGTTGGTGAAGCAGCAAAATCATGCGGATCTAATATTGAGAACTTTGGACCTTTTTTATTTGGGCATCCATTTAAAATAAGAGATTGCATGATGGAGGCTCATGTAAAGTCTTTTCCAGTAATCAAAGGTAATTTAGATCATAATCAGCCAGTGGGCATCACACTTTCAATTATGGATTACCAATGTATTGATGGTGGAGAAGAAATGAGAGATAAGGCTCATGCTGAGTCTGTAGATATATGCCTAGATCAGGTAAAAAATGATGACTTTATAGGCATACAAACATACACACGTCATACGTATGGCCCAGAGGGAATTGTAAAACCTAATATAAATGATTCAACTATGCTCGTTATGGGATATGAGTATTATCCAGAATCACTTGAGAATGTGTTGAGGTATGTAGCTCCAAAAATTAACTGTCCGATGATTGTTACTGAAAATGGAATTGGGACTGATGATGATGAACAAAGAATTAGTTATGTCAAAACAGCATTAGAGGGTCTTCAGCGTTGTATTGATGATGGTCTCGATATCAGAGGTTATTACTATTGGTCATTCCTTGATAATTTTGAATGGTTGTATGGATATAAACCAAGATTTGGCCTCATTGAAGTTGATAGAGAAACACTAGAAAGAAAAAGCAAAAAAAGTTTAAAATATTATCAAGAAATTATTAAGAACTCAGCTTAACTAGGCCTGATCACTTTGCGCTTTGCTCAGAAAGCAGCCATTAATTAACCAGCTACCATTTTCTTGTTGTTGCATTGAATAAATTGCTGTCACAAATATTCCATCTGGATCAACTAAATATACTTCAAGGAAAGGGACGCCTCCCTCTGTTGATACACTGCCTATATTTATACTCTTAGGGCGGTAAACGGCTTGGTACTGACCCACCACCATATCTCTAAACTTTTTATAATCTGAAAAAATAGTTTTAATTGTTGGAGAAGCATATGAATAGGCTTTTTCAAAATCATCGTTCTGAAATGCCTGAAGTTGTGCACTTACTACTGATATTATTTCTTCTTCATCAGAAGCAGTAAATGCGTACGCTCCATTTTGAATAAGGAGAAATAAAATTAATATTTGGAAATAATTATATAGTTTACTCTTCAACATCAGAAAACATCTTTAGTTTTCTAGCTTTAAGAATAAGCACTGCAATTGCTATAAGCAATATTGCGCCACCCTCATATAGCAGCATGCTAGGATCCATTGTCTTTCCCTGAAGTATAATCAATCTAGCAACGGCAGTAATTGCAATAAATAATGGAATACTTATTCTAATTCTGTTAAGCGTCCAATACTCTCTGATCATTTGAATAACTTCTAAATAAATAAAAAGTAACAATAGATCTGCTAACTCAACAAGTGATTTCTCATACATTGCAAAAATCTCATAGCCAATAGCAATAACCGTCGCGATAATAATTATTACTAAAGCAATTTTCTCAATATATTTAATAGTATCAATCATAAAATCTCAAAAAGTCCTGCTGCTCCCATTCCACCACCAACGCACATTGTGACGACACCGTATTTTGCATTTCTTCTTTTACCTTCTATTAAAATATGACCTGTCATACGTGAACCTGTCATACCGTATGGGTGTCCAATTGAAATTGAACCACCATTAACATTCAACTTTTCGTTGTCTATGCCAAGCTTATCACGGCAATATAAGACTTGAACAGCAAAAGCTTCATTTAGTTCCCAAATGTCAATATCATCAACAGATAAGCCGTGTTGTTCTAACAATTTCGGTACAGCAAAAACTGGACCAATTCCCATTTCATCAGGCTCGCACGCTGCAACGGACAATCCTCTAAAAATTCCCATTGGTTCAATGTTTCTTTTTTCTGCTTCTTTCAAATCCATTAAGACACATGATGATGCTCCATCAGATAACTGACTTGCATTTCCTGCAGTCACATATTTCTCAGGCCCCACAACAGGCATTAACCCAGCTAAACTCTCCAATGTTGTCTGGGGTCTATTGCACTCATCCTTATCAACTGTTACCTCTTGCTCAGTAACTTCCTTTGTTTCTTTATTCATAACGTCCATTTTTGTTTTTAAAGGAACGATTTCATCAGCAAATTTTCCAGCACTTTGTGCCTCTGCTGTGCGCTGCTGACTTTGAAGTGAGTACTCATCCTGCTGTTCTCTGCTTACTTTGTATCTATCAGCAACAATGTCTGCTGTATTAATCATTGGCATCCATAATGCAGGACAGATTTTTTGCAATTCAGGCTCAATCAGGTGTTTCATGTTTAAGTTCTGCTGTGTCATTGAAATCGACTCAACCCCACCTCCTATTGCAACTTTGATACCATCAACAATAATTCTTTGAGCTGCAACAGCAATACTTTGAAGCCCTGATGAGCAAAATCTATTGATTGTTGTACCGGGAACAGTAACAGGACATCCGCCAGCTATCGCCACATTTCTTCCAATGTTATGACCAGTTGCAGCTTCTGGTTGCCCACAGCCAAATATAATATCTTCAACTTCACCAGACTCTATTCCTGCTCGTTCAATTGCATGCTTTACAGTATGGCCACCCATTGTAATTCCATGAGTTTTATTAAATCCTCCACGCATA
Source organism: uncultured Pelagibacteraceae bacterium (assembly GCA_902605215.1). Lineage (GTDB taxonomy): Bacteria > Pseudomonadota > Alphaproteobacteria > Pelagibacterales > AG-422-B15 > CACNXQ01. The sequence continues at coordinate 21,834 of CACLBX010000003.1, read as the reverse complement.
GCTTTTGCTAACCCAGTTCTAGCAGTTGATATTATTGCAGCTTCTCTCATACGATTATTTTCCTGAAAATATTTAAAAAGTGTAACATAAACTTTTTATATGAAAAAAAAAGTTAAAATTGGATATATCTAAAGATGTTAAAAATACCCTCAAATTTTGGCATATAAATTTCTTTATTATGCTTGACCAGATTTAATTACGAGGCTAAAAAACTCGCATTCTTAATAACATAAGATTCTAAAATGGTAATGCTTAAAACAGAAACGTCTCTTCCAAACTGGGTTCCTGAAGGTTATAAAAAACTTGGGTGGCATGCAGGTTTCGATGTACTCATTGGTCCTATGTATTTCAAAAAAGAAGATGACGGAAACTTTAAATTTATTACAAAAATTTTAGATAAGCATCTAAATGCTCATGGAATTGCACACGGTGGATACTCAATGTCATTGGCAGATATTTTTTTAGGCTCAATGGTATTTACTGCATGTGGAAAGAAACCTTGCAGCACTATCTCTTTAAATTGCAATTTTGTAAGCCCAGGTCTTCAAGATGACATTATTCAATGCGACGGAAAAGTTACAAAAACAACCAAATCTCTTGTATTTGTAGAGGGAAACTTAATCTCAAAAGATAAAATTATTTTGTCAGCTTCAGGGATCTGGAAAATACTTAATCAATAATATCTAAGATATCTTTCAAGGCATATATAAGTTTTCATATCAGAAAACTTATTATTCCTCAGCATCTTTTTAATTTCACTAACTGAGAAAATTTTTGTTTCTAAGACTTCGTCTTCATCATAATTTGTTTCTGTTTGTTTATAGCAATGTGTTAGATAGGAATGAATAATACATGTGTTATAGGCTGGAGTTGGAAAGTATTTACCTATAAGTTTCCATTGCTTTCCATGATAACCAGTTTCCTCAATCAATTCACGCTTTGCGCATTGTAAAGGTCTTTCACCAGGGTCAATGGTTCCTGCTGGTACCTCTAACATGATCCTGTCAGCTCCATACCTATACTGCTTAATCAAGATAATATATTTCTTTTCTATAATTGGGACTATAGCAGTTATCCCATTATGGCGTATAACATCTCTTATAGCTTTCTTGCCATTTACCCAAACGACTTCGTCCAATTGAAGTTTAAATACATTTGCATCAATACTTTTTTTTGTTTTAATAAATTTTGCTTTTTTCATTTTATTTCTGAAATTGACGCATATTAATAAATTCTACTTTTGAATGATGCTCTTCGATAAGATCGATTAGATCACTTGGTGCAATTGAAACTGTTGCTGTGTTGACAAGCGGATGAAAATTTACAATATCAAAATTCATAAATTCTGAGTCAAAAAAGAATTTAACTTTTTTTTCATGATCATTAATTAATCCAAATGGAGATACAGACCCTGGCTTAATGCCTAAATATTGCATAAGATACTCTTCTCTTGCAAATGATAGTTTCTTTGAGCCTAGTGGAATTGCAGCTTTTTTGAGATCTGCAACTATATCTTCTATAAAGCTAACTAAATAAAAATTATCTTTTTTATCCTTTAAGAAGAGATTCTTTGAATGTGCTCCGTCGATCTGACCTCTTAAATTTTTTGAGTCCTCAACTGTGAATAACGGTTTGTGTTCAGTTAAGTTAAATCGAATAGATTTCGTGTTGAGTAAGTCTATCAAGCCTTCTCGATCCATTATTAACAGAATTTTTGAAGATTTTTTTTATACTGCGAATTTGGATATTTACTAACTATTAAATTGAATCTCTTTTTTGAGATCCAGCCATTTTTTAAGGCAACTAATTCAATTGAACCCACTAGGGTTTTCTTATTTTTTTGATATCTTTGAACATAATTAGAGGCCTCAAGCATTTCCTCAGCATCACCTGTATCAAACCATTTTATATCTTTTTTGAGCGGGAATACTTTGAGTTGTTGTTTCTCTAAATAATCAAGATGTACGTCAACTATTTCCAATTCACCTCTTTTAGAAGGTTTGAGTTTCCTAACTACCGTTTTAGTTTTTGAATCATAAAAATATAATCCTGGTATCGTTAAATTGCTTTTAGGTTTTTTTGGTTTTTCGATAATTGATTTGATTTTCCCTTTTTTTTCCAGATCAATTACAGCAGATTTTGATGGATACTTAGTTTTTACAGCTAAGACCGCTGCACCCGACTTGATTGATTGCACTTGCTTTAGTGTTTTTTGAAAACTGTCCCCAATAAAAAGATTGTCCGCCAAGGCTAAGACAAATGGCTGTTTGGCAATAAATTTATTGGCAACATTTATTGCATCAGGTATGCCCTTGGGCTTAGGCTGAAAGGTATATTTAAAACGCATGCCTAACTGATTTCCTGTGCCAAAGAGTTTTTTAAAAATCTGCATATCCTGTTTACGTGAAATAAATAATATATCTTTAATGCCTGCACTCATTAGATTTGACAGCGCATAATAAAGCGATGGCTTATCATATAAGGGCAGCAATGGCTTAGGTGTCGCTTCAGTTGATGGAAACAGTCGAGTTCCCTTACCTGCGGCAAGAATAATTCCTTTTTTGAATCTCATTTAACTTTTTATATCTGATTTACTGTTTATCAGATTTACGTTTCAGAAAATTTTTATTTCTTAAGTTTCTATATTCTGGATCTTTTTTTTGCATTTTTGCCATCATGGTATTCATCACATCTTCTTTGTGAAGGGTCGCCGCATTCCATAAAGCTACATTTTCTAACCCTTCTTTCACTGAATGATCTCTTGAGTAATTTAGAACTTCTTTAGTAACCCACATGGCCAAAGGCGTTTTAGAAGCAAGTCTTTCAGCAATCTTAAATGCACTTTCCAACATTTCTTCATGATTTTCATGCAGAGAACTCACAAGTCCTACTTCTTTTGCTCTTTCGGCAGAAACTTTTTCTCCCATCATTGTCCATTCTCTTGCAATGCCAGCAGGGATGATTTTTGGGAGTCTTTGAATAGTGCCAATATCTGCAGCAAGTCCAACATTAATTTCTTCTATTAAAAAGAAAGCATCTTTTGTACATAATCTTATATCAGCTGCAGTTATTAAATCTATTCCTCCACCAATGCAACCTCCTTGAACAGCTGCTATTACTGGAAAACGAGCTGTTTCTAAGCACGTAGCTGCGTTCTGCAAATAATGTAATTGTTGTAAGAAGTAACCTCTGCTTCTTCCAAGTTCATTTTCACTCTGGTTTTCAACTACATCATCCTTAAACATATTCAAATCTATGCCAGATGAAAAGTGAGGACCTGTTGATGAAACAACCAAGGCTCTAACTTCACCACTACTATCTAATTCTTCAACTTCTTTGGGAAATAAATTCCAAAAATCCTCATTCATTGAGTTTCTTTTCTCAGGCCTGTTAAACCTTATATGGGCTATTGAATTGTTTATCTCGACATCAAATGGTTTAGACATATTTTTTACTCGCATTAAATATTTGAACTATATAAACTATATATATATTTAAAACGTACTAAAATACATAAAAAATGCCTATTAATTACGACGAAATAATGTCTATGACATCTGAGAATGTTGAAATTTCTTACTCTGATAAGGATTCAATCCTCTATAGCCTTGGAGTTGGTCTAGGTAATGATCCAATGAATATGAAAGAGTTAAAATATGTTTATGAAAACTCACAAGTTGCTTTACCTTCAATGGCTACAAACTTCCAATATCATTCACCTCTACTTTTAAAAACTAACATAAATTTCATTTTAGTAGTGCATGGTGAGCAAAAATTATCTTTTACAAATCCTCTGCCAGTATATGGAGATTTTATTTCTAATGCAAAAGTAATAGGATGCTATGATAAAGGCGCTGGCAAAGGTGCAATTATAGAAGTGGAGACTACAATAAGCCAAAAAAAAGATAATACTGAAATCTGTAAACTTGTAAGCACAACGTTTGCAAGGGGTGACGGGGGGTTTGGGGGCCCAGAGTCTCCAAAGAATGAAATATTTAAACCAGAAGGTGATCCAGATTTTGTTCACGAAATTGAAACTAAGCCTGACCAAGCTTTAATTTTTAGACTTTCAGGTGATTATAATCCGCTGCACTCCGATCCTAATTTTGCAAAGTCTGCAGGATTTGAAAAGCCTATCCTTCATGGCATGTGCACTTATGGTATAGCGTGCCGTTCAGTTGTGGAAAGTGTATGTGAAGGTGATGCTAAAAGGTTAAAAAAATTTGATTGCCGTTTTTCATCCCCTGTATATCCTGGTGAAACAATCGTTACTGAAATGTGGAAGGACGGTGGTAAGGTTTACTATCAATCTAAAGTAAAAGAGAGAGATAAAATTGTGATTAAAAATGGAGTAAGTGAAATAACATGATACCAAAAGTTGGAATAGCAGAAGGAAAAGAACCTTTATTTTATAATGACTCTCATCACGCTTGGAGAGATGAGGTTAGAAAGTTTGTAGCTAAAGAAATAGCCCCATTTGTAGAGGAATGGGAGGAAGCAGGAAAATTTCCACGCGAATTATACAAAAAAGCCGCCGAGGTTGGTCTGATGGGCATGGGTTATGATGAAAAATACGGTGGCACTACAGAAGGCATTGATATATTCCACGGCATTGTAACCGCAGAAGAGTTTGCTCAAGGGTGTGGCGGTGTTTCTGCGAGTCTACTTTCACACAATATTGCAATTCCTTTGATTCAGTCTCTAGGAAATGAAGAGCAAAAAGAAAAATTTATTCCACCTGTTGTTAAAGGAGAAAAAATAGCGGCCCTTGCAATGACCGAACCTTCAGGTGGCTCTGATGTTGCAAGCTTGAAAACTAAAGCAGTAAGAAAAGATGACCATTTTGTTGTCAACGGTTCAAAAATGTTCATCACAAGTGGCATGAGAGCAGACACTTTTGTTGTTGGAGTAAGAACCGGTGGTGAAGGAGCCTCCGGAATTTCTGTGCTTGTAATTGAAAAAGGTACACCTGGATTTACTCAAACTCCGCTTAAAAAAATGGGATGGTTAAGTTCTGATACAGCTGTTCTATATTTTGATGATTGCAAAGTTCCTGTTGAAAATTTAATTGGTGGCGAAAATAGTGGTTGGATTGGAGTGATGGGTAACTTCAGTCAAGAAAGATTAGGTATGGCTGCAGGAATGAACGCCTATTCACAAATTTGTATTGATGAAGCTGTTGCATGGGCTAAAGAGAGAAAAACTTTTGGTAAGCCACTCATCGATAATCAAGTTATTAAGCATAAACTCGTTGAAATGAATAGAGTTGTAAGAACGTCTAGAGCATGGACTGAATTATTATCATGGAGAGTCATGAATGGTGAGAGTCCTATTGCTGATTTAGCTATGCTAAAAGTTCACGCAAGTAAAGCTATGGAATTATGCGCACGAGAAGCAATGCAAATACTTGGCGGCGCAGGATACCTGAGAGCTAACAGTGGTCCTGGTAAAGTTGAGAGAATTTATAGAGAAGTGAGAGTTAATGCAATTGGTGGTGGTTCAGAAGAAATTATGTATGACTTGGCTGCTAGGCAATTAGGATACAGATCTTAATTAAAACTCTGCTACTTCCATATCCATCATAGATGATTTTCCTGCCTGAACTTTTTTAGAATACATTACTAATTCAGGCATAATTTTTTCCACAAAATACGTACCAGTTTTAATCTTGTTTTTATGAATTGGCTCATTTTTACCGATAGAAAACTTAGCCATTCTTGCCCACATATAAGTCATAGAAGATAAAGCCATTAAATTAAGATAATCTGTTGCAGAGGATAATGCATTTTCAGGATCCTGCATTCCATTTTGCATTAACCACATAGTTGAAGTTGTTACTTCTTTTAAAGCGTTTTCGAGCGGCTTAATAAAGGTTGCAATCTCTGTATTATCTTTATTTTCATTTAAAAAACTTTGAACTTCTTTTTGAAAGTTTTGCAGCATTCTGCCTTTGTGCATCGTAAGTTTTCTCCCCACTAAATCTAATGCTTGAATGCCGTTTGTTCCTTCATAAATCATCGTAATCCTGACGTCTCTTAAATATTGTTCCAAAGGATATTCCTGTGTAAAGCCACTCCCGCCAAGAACTTGAAGACTTTCAGAACAATTCATAAAGCCTTTTTCAGTACAATAAGCTTTTATTATTGGTGTCATTAAAGCAGCAAAGTCGTCAGCATCCTGTCTCACTTGCTCATCAGGATGATCTTCTGCAAGATCAATCTTCATTGCTGTATATATACAAAGTGCTCTCATTGCTTCCGTAGTTGATTTAACATTCATCAGCATTCGTCTAACGTCAGGGTGAACAATGATACTATCTGCTTTGCTATCTGGGTCCTGTTTTTCTTTTACTACAGATCTCATTTGCTTCCGTTCTTTTGCAAACTCTAATGCATTTTGATAAGAAATTTCAGACATAGCTATTGCTTGTAAGCCAACCTTAAGTCTTGCATCATTCATCATCAAAAACATTGCTTCCATGCCTTTGTTTTCTTCACCTACAAGCCACCCCTTAGCATTATCAAGATTCATAACGCATGTTGGCGATGAATTGATACCGAGTTTATGTTCTAAACCGCCACAAAAAATCGGGTTTCTTGAATTATCATCTAGTCTCTTTGGAACTAAAAATAAACTTATGCCTTTTATACCCGCTGGTGCATCAGGTGTTCGAGCTAAAACAAGGTGTATTATATTTTCTGTAAGATCATGTTCACCAAATGAAATCCATATTTTTTGACCATTTAATTCATAATGGTCATCAACTGGTTTTGCTGTTGATTTTATTAATCCTAGATCAGTTCCACATTGTGGCTCAGTGAGGCACATAGTCCCCATCCACTCACCAGAAGTCATGTTTGGTAAATACTTATCTTTCAATTCTTCTGTAGCTTTTTTCAATATAGTTTTCATTGCGCCATGACTAAGTCCAGGACCCATGTAGAACGCCATGTTGGATGCAATTCCAACTTCTCCTGCAAGGATCGCTGTTGTAAACGGAGCTCCGCCTCCACCATATTGAGTTGGCATCGTAGCACCTACGTATCCAGAGTCTTTAACAACTTCATAGATTTTTTTAAAAGCTTCTGGAGTGTGGACTTCAGGGCCTTCAGGACCGTCTGGAAGATATTTAAGACCTTCACGGTCACCTACTTTATTGCTATCAACAACCTCCAATTCATTCAGGCGTCCAATCTCACTCACTACACTCATTAGCGTATCAGAGTCATAATCCTTGAATTTATCTATGCCAGCAATGATCTCGTCATAATTGAGCATTGCTAGGTTATATTTGAAATCTTCTATTGGACTTTTGTATGACATAGGTTTATGAATAATTATTGTAATTTAATTTAAATATATAACCATTGTCTTATAAATTGCAAATTTCTAATTTTGCTATCCATAACATAGGGGAAAGTCTGAAAAGAGTGAAGGTATGAGTATTTATCTGCCAATTGCAGAGCTCTCAGTAAATATATTTTTATTGCTATCTTTAGGCGGCGTAGTCGGTTTTTTGTCAGGGATGTTTGGTTTGGGTGGAGGTTTTTTAATGACTCCAATCCTCATTTTTATGGGTATTCCAACAAATGTAGCTGTTGCCACATCTGCTAACCAAATTGTAGCTTCTTCAATCTCGGGAACAATAGGCTACTGGCGCCAGGGGTTGGTTGATTTCAAAATGGGAGGGGTACTACTGATTGGCTCATTTTTTGGATCTATTTTAGGAGTATGGATTTTTAGTAAATTAATAGCGTTAGGTCAGATTGATACTGTTATATCAATTTTATATTTTTCCCTCCTTACCTCGATTGGGTTGATTATGCTCATTGAAAGTTCTCAAGTTATAAGGGATCGAGTAAGAAGGAAAACAGTAAAGAGAAAAATTCATTACCATAACTGGGCACATAAACTACCCTTCAAAATTAAATTCTATAAATCTAAACTATATATTAGTGCAATACCTCCTATCATCATTGGATTTGTAATTGGTATTTTATCAGCAACAATGGGAATTGGAGGAACATTTATTTTAATTCCTGCTATGATTTATTTTCTTGGAATGCCTACCTCAAAAGTAATTGGCACTTCATTATTTCAAATTATTTTTGTAACTGCACTTGTCACATTATTGCACGCTACTACTACATTTGCAGTTGATGCAGTTCTAGCATTCTTTTTAATAATTTCATCAGTAATCGGAGCTCAGGTAGGTGTCTTGGCTGCTAATAAATTACGAGGTGAAGAAATTAGAGCGCTTCTTGCAATTATAGTATTGGGTGTTGCAACTAAAATAGCATTAGACTTGCTAGTAGAACCAAGTGAGGTTTTCAATATTTCTGTCATAAGGGCTTTATTCTGATATGAATTTGAGAATATTATTTTTTATTAAATTGTTAGTATTGGCTTTTATTTCTTCTGCCTCAGCGCTTGTAATAGGATCTGATGAAGAGGAGATATACATTGATGCAAATTTTTCTGGAAAAAATCTTCTTGTATTTGGGGCCTTTTATTCAGATCCCTCACAATCAAGAGATGATAAGAGTGATATTCTGATTGAAGTAGTCGGTCCATCAGAGGATGTGGTCGTAAGAAAAAAGGAATCTTTCTTTGGTTTCTGGCTGAATTCAAAAAGTGTTGGTTTTTACGATGTACCTGGATTTTATTATCTTTCAAGTACAAATGAGATAACCAATGAATTTTTAAATGAAAACAATATTGGTCTATTAAATAAAAAAGATACCCAGCTTATAGACTGGAGTGCATTAAATATTGACTGGGGAAATATCAAAAATGAAAAGGATAAAGAATCTTTTTATGATGCTCTTATAAGAACAAAAGAGAGTGAAGATGTATACAGAAAGGTTAATGGAGAAATTGATATAATTGATGGAAATTTATTTAGATCTTATATTGAGATACCGAACACTGTTCCTGTTGGTCAATATAAAGTTAATTTATACCTGGTTATAGATAATAAAATCTCAAATGAATATTCTTATAATTTTATAGTAACCAGAGTAGGTATTGAAGAGGCAATCTATTCCTTCTCAAAAAACTATCCTTTAATTTATGGATTGATTTCCCTGCTAATCGCTATACTTATAGGCTGGAGCGGCGCTGAAGTATTTAAAAGATTTAGAAAAGTTTAATGACTGAAATATCATATTTTTATGTTGTCCTAGCGGGACTACTTAGTTTTTTGTCACCTTGCGTGTTACCTATTGTGCCTGGTTACTTATGTTTTTTAGCAGGCACAAGTTTAGATAAGATTGCCTCCGGTGAGGATGCTTCAAAAGAGAGAAATGTATTTTATTTTGCTTTAAGTTTTGTTTTTGGATTTTCTACTGTATTTATTTTATTGGGCGCGTCAGCAACTTTATTAAGTGGCTTAATTTATGAATACTTAGATATTCTAAGAATTGTTGGTGGAATTATAATTATTATTTTTGGTATTCATTTTATGCAAATTATCCAACTTCCATTCCTAAATAGAGACACAAGGTACCAAATTGAAAGCTATAGACCTGGAGTAGTTGGATCTTATGTAATTGGTCTCTCTTTTGCTTTCGGATGGACGCCATGTATAGGGCCAATTTTGGGCAGCGTCCTATCAATTGCGGCAAGCTCAGAGACAGTTACTTATGGAATTGTTCTTTTAATGCTCTACTCAGCAGGCCTTGGTATTCCATTTCTACTCGCCGCGTATGCAATTAATGGCTTCATGAGATTTTTAATAAAAATAAGAAATTATATTAGAGTTATAGAAATTTTTACTGGTGTATTACTTGTAATATTTGGTATTCTCATCCTAACTAATAGAATTCAGGAATTGGCTTTCTTTTTTATAAAGTATCTTCCATTCTTAACACAATTTGGATAAAGGAGTAAATATGTTTCAAAAAGATTTATTAAAAGATAAAAGAATTTTAGTTTCTGGTGGAGGATCTGGTCTTGGAAAAGCAATGGCTACAAGATATTTAGAGCTTGGAGCAGATATTTATATTTGTGGTCGAAGGAAATCAGTTTTAGATCAAGCTGCAAAAGAACTAATGGATTTGCACGGTGGATCTGTAAAAGCTATTTCATGTGACATTAAAGTCCCAGAAGCAATCGAAGATATGGTAAATGAAATCTGGAGTGAAGGACCACTTACAGGTCTTCTAAACAATGCAGCTGGAAATTTTATCTCTAGAACAGAAGATTTATCTCCAAGAGCTTTTACTGCTATCTCAAATATAGTTTTCAATGGTACTTTTTATATGACTAACACAATTGGAAAAAGATGGCTAAAAGAAAATCTAAAAGGAAGTATCATTTCTATTTTAACTACTTGGGTTGACAGCAGTGGGCCTTATACGGTTCCATCTGCGATGTCGAAATCTGGCTTGGCAACAATGACAAGGTCACTTGCCGCTGAATGGGGAAATAGAGGAATAAGACTAAATGGAATTGCTCCTGGACCATTTCCTACAAAGGGAGCTTGGGATCGATTGGCGCCTGGAGGTAAGGGAGTGGACTTAATGAATTCAGTTCCAATGAAGAGAACTGGTGAATTAAGCGAATTAGCAAATCTCGCAACCTTTTTAATGGCAGATGGCTGTGAATATTTAACAGGTGAAATCGTTGCGATAGATGGTGCTCAATGGCTAAACCATGCGGGAAATTTCTATGAAATGTTAAAAGATGTAACTGATCAAGAGTGGGAAATGCTAAGAAACATGATTAAATCCTCAAATGACGCTGATAAAGCAAAAAGATCAGTTTAAATAAAAGTATCTTTAAAAAGTTTTTTGCTCATTCTTCGAACAAAAGAAGGTATAAAACGCATAAAGAATGATGCAAGGTTTGCTTCTAATCCTACAGGATGGTGTATTTTCTTGCTTTTATAAGCCAGCCATACTTTATCAACGACTTTAGATACTGGATGAACTTTTGTTCTTTGTTCAACAAAATCTCTTTCCCATTGACTTTGCATGTCAGACGATACATTTTTTGCCTCAAGTATTGGTGTCTCTGTAAACCAGGGATTAATTTCTGAGACTCTTACGCCATATCTTTCATATTCAATTCTCAAAGATTCAGTTAATGAAGTTACGGCGTGTTTAGTTGCCCCATAAATAGCGATACCAGGCGTAGGCACTAAACCTGCTACAGAACTGGTATTCAAAAGAAGGCTGTTCTCTGTATTCTTTAACAAATTCAGCATTGAAATACAGCCATTTGCGACACCTTTAAAATTAACATCTATAATTTTATGAATTTCATTAATGTGTACATCTTCAAAAGCTCCAGCAAAATTAGCTATACCTGCATTATTAAAAAAAATATTACATTTTCCAGATGTGTATTCTGAAAAACTTTTTTCAGCTTCTTTCCACTCCTGAATACTGGTCACATCTAGCTTTTGATACATACATTTGTTGTGTCCAATAAGATTAGCTACTTCTTTGAGACCTTCCTCATTGATATCAAACAAACCAACATGCCAGCCTTGTTTAGCAAATGATATTGCGGTTGCTTTGCCAATCCCAGAGGCTGCCCCAGTAATAAATATACTTTTTGTCAAAAATTATAAGCCCTTCAAAAAAAGTTTGGTCGCAAAGTTTGAAGCATCATCAGGGGATACATCGCTACGTGTCAACATTTCATCACCAAGATTTATACAAACTGCCATGACAGATGTAATCATAAAAGAAATATCGTTTTGAGGAAATTTTGTTTTTTTTGAAATATCGATCACAAATTCATATAAGTTATTATTAAATCTTGCATACTCCTTTGAATGAGCGGAAAGCCATTTTAAGTCTAATATGTATTTTCTATTATTTTTTATGAATAAGTAATTTTCTTCTTCATCTAAAATCCAATTAAACCAACTACTAAAGGCTATCTTAACAATCTGATCAAAAGTTTGAGCTTCATTTACTCTTTTCATAAAGTAATCGCTAAATTCACTTACTAACCTTTCAATAATTATCAAAAAAACTGCATTCTTATCATCAAAGTAATTATAAAATGTACCAGAACCAAGGTTAGCGATTGATACTATTTCTCGTACACTCGCATTATCGATACCTTTTTCTGTAAGAATCTTTCTTGAGGAAGTTATTATGGACTCTCGATTATTTTTTTTATTAATTTGTCTTTTTCTTTGATGAAATGGAATATCCATTATTTTGATCATGAATGAATAATCCCTACTGCATCTGAAATATTTTTATACCCATCATTCTGCAAAAGTAATGATAAATCCTTTTTAATATTATTTATCATTTGTGGTCCGTTGAAAGTAAGGGCTGTATACAATTGAACTAATGATGCGCCCAACTTAATTTTAGTATAAACATCTTCCGCGTTAGAAATTCCTCCAACGCCAATAAGAAGCAATTCTCTATTTGTTTCTTTTGAAAGGAAACTTAACACTTTATTGGATAATTCTTTAAGTGGCTGTCCTGAAATGCCTCCTTCTTCATCTTTATACTCGTTCATTAAATCTTGAGGGCGAGAAATGGTTGTATTAGTAGCAATTATACCATCAATTTTATATTTCTGAACTAAATTAAGTACCATGCTGTAATGCTGCTTCGTACTATCAGGATCAATTTTTAGGATGATCTTTTTTTGTGTCTTCATGGTTTCTCTTAATTGAGACAGCTCGCTAAGCAGTGTATTTAATGTATCGTGTTCCTGTATCTCTCTTAAATTTTCGGTGTTTGGTGAAGAGACATTTACTGTAACGTAGTCTGAATAATCAACTACTTGAGTGTATAAATTAATATAATCATCGATGAAATTTTCTGTGTCTTTGTTTGGTCCAATATTTGCGCCAAGGACTCCATTTTTATTTGATTTACTCATATTCATCAAAAATTTTTCAATACCATTATTATTAAAACCTAGTCTATTTATAATCGCTTTATCTGAAGCAAGCCGGAATACCCTTGGTTTAGCATTTCCAAATTGAGGTCTTGGTGTGACAGTTCCACATTCTGTGAAACCAAATCCTAAATTGAATAATGAATTTATAACTTCAGCATTTTTATCAAATCCTGCAGCCATTCCTATGGGGTTCTTAAACCTGAGTCCGTTAATATCGTTGCTTAAAATAGGGATATCATTACTGCTTTCAATAAATGGATTTGGAATTTTAAGTGCATTTATTGTTAATTTGTGAGCAACTTCAGGGTCAAGATTCTTAAGTATATTAAAAAATATCCTTATCATTTAAATTTTTATTTTAACTTTTCTTCGATTAACTCAATTGTCTGTTTTATTCCATATATCGCAATAAAAGTTCCAAATCTGGGTCCATCTTCTTTGCCAAAAAGAACTTGATAAATAAGTTTAAACCAATCCCTGAGGTTTTCAAAATTATGATCTTTTCCTATTTGATATATCTCAGTTTGAATGGTTTCGGCATCTGCACTTTCTGCCTGACTACGCAATCTATTTATTAGATCCTCAAAGATTTTTCTTTCTTCGCTAGATGGGGTCTTATAATTTATTTGTTCTGAAGTAATGTCTCTTTCAAAATTAATTACCCCTTTTATTAAGTCATTGATGAATTGCCTATTAGAACTATTAATATTTTCATCATATTTCTTAACAAAATCTAAAATAATTGCAGGCTCGTTTTTTCCACTCGCAGCAACAAGATTTAATATAAGGTTGTATGTTACATTTACATTTCCTATAGAGTTTTCACCATTCATGATGTGCCAAACTGGGTTTTCAATCTGCTCTTGATCAGATTGCGTATTAAATTTGTTTAAATGGCCTAAGAACTCATCAGATGACTTTGGAATGATGTCATGAAAGAGTTTCTTAGCTCTTCTTGGGTTTTGATACATAAAATAGCTTAATGTTTCTTTAGGTGCGTATGACAACCATTCCTCTATAGTGAGTCCATTGCCTTTAGATTTAGATATTTTTTCTCCATTTTGATCAAGAAATAGTTCATAAAAATAATTTTCTGGAGGCGCGTAACCAAGTGCTCGGCTTACTTTTGCAGAAAGCTGAAACGTAGGTATTAAATCTTTTCCGTACATCTCATAATCAATATCAAGAGCGCCCCACCGCATTGCCCAATCAACTTTCCATTGAAGTTTGCATTTTCCCTTTAAGATAGATTGCTCAACTTCTTTATTTTTATTTACATATGTAATTGTATTTTTATCAGGATTAATTGAAATAATTTCAACTTCAAGAACATGTCCAGACTCTGGGCATATTGGAAGAAATGGACTATATGTTTTTTTTCGTTCCTCGCCTAATGTTGGAAGAATAATATTTTTTATAGATTCATAATTTTTTAGTACATTGATTAATTGTTCATCAAAATACCCTGAAGTATAAAGTTCAGTAGCACTTTTAAATGTGTACTTAAAACCAAAGTTATCTAAAAACTGCTGCAACATTTCATTATTGTGATCTCCAAAACTCTTACTTGTCTCAAATGGATCGGGAATTGAAGTGAGTGGTTTATGAAGATGTTCCTCTAATATATTTTTATTAGGAACATTGTCAGGAACTTTTCTAAGTCCATCCATATCATCTGAGAAAGCTACGAGTTCCACTTCAATTTCTGATAATGACTTTATGGCATTTAAAATCATTGTTGTTCTGGCTACCTCACCAAATGTTCCAATATGTGGTAATCCACTTGGACCATACCCAGTTTGCAATCTAATTTTTTGTTTATTATTTGCTTGAGCTTTTTTTATTATTTTTTTTGCCTCGATAAAAGGCCATGCTTTTGCATCTTTACTGATTTCACTTATGGAAGACATACCTATGGACATTATCATATTATTCTTTAAATCACTGAAAAATTAACATATTTCATCTATTTTTGACTATTTAGATAATTTATTTGTTTTTTTAGCAAATAATTAAACTATATATTTTATTAATTTTCATATAGTAATCTGACTTCAAAATCATGAAAAAAAAGAAAAATACAAAGCCAACTCGTCAAGAAGCAGAGGCTGCTGTTAAAACCTTATTATCTTTTGTCGGAGAAGACGCTAATAGGCCTGGTTTATTAGAAACCCCTAAGAGAGTTGTCAAGGCTTATGAAGACTGGTTTGCAGGTTACAACGATGATCCTAAAGAAGTTTTAAAAAAAACTTTTGATGAACTTGAGGGTTATGACGAAATTATTATGCTCCGAGACATCAGGATTGAGTCACACTGCGAGCACCATATTGCCCCTTTTATCGGCTCCGCACATGTTGCCTACCTTCCAAATAAAAGAGTTGTAGGAATAAGCAAGCTTGCAAGAATAACTCGCATCTATATGAAAAGAATGCAAATTCAGGAAAAGCTTACCGCTCAAATAGCTAATTGTATTCAGGATGTCCTTAAACCGAAGGGTGTGGCAGTGGTAGTTGAGGCACAACATCAATGTATGACGACTAGAGGAATAGGCACTCCTGGTATTTCAATGGTTACCAGCCAACTCTTAGGTAAATTTAGAACTGACTCCTCTACAAGAAGAGAGTTTTATAGTATGATCAATCAAGGATCTATTCTTAAAAAAAATTAATAAATTATTTTAATGATAAATTTTAAGATAATACTTAATGTATTAGGGTATCTTTTAATCGCCCTTAGTCTCGTAATGCTTATTCCAGTGATAATTGATCTTGGAATGGGTAATGATACTTGGAAATCTTTTATTACTAGTGCGATAATAACATTTGGATTTGGTGTTACATTCCTAATTTCTACTCGTAACGAAGAAAATAATAAAATTTTGATGCAGGATGCATTCCTAATTACATCATTATCTTGGTTATCAATCAGTATATTTGGTGCTTTACCATTTTACTTCTCTGAAAGCGGATTGAATATTACCAATTCGGTATTTGAATCAATGTCAGGAATTACTACAACTGGATCAAGTGTAATTCAAAATGTTGAGTCATTAACTGGAGGAATATTAATATGGAGAGGTTTATTGCAATGGATGGGTGGCATAGGGATTATCGTAATGGCTGTAAGTATTTTGCCAGTTCTTCGGGTTGGGGGGATGCAGGTGTTCAGAACAGAAAGCTCAGACACAACAGATAAGCTTCTGCCTAGAACAACTCAGATAGCCTCTGCCGTTATCTTGATTTATTTACTACTCACATTCGTTTGCTTGGTTGCATATTGGTTAGGAGGGATGAATTTCTTTGATGCACTAGTTCACTCAATGACCACAATTGCAACTGGTGGATTTTCAACTCAAAATAATTCATTTGCTAGTTTTAACAGCAAGTCATTGGAATATGTTGCAATAATTTTTATGGTACTGAGTAGTCTTCCAATATTAATTTATCTTGAAGCATTTAAAGACGGATTAAAAAGAATAATTTCAGATACGCAGATAATTACTTTTCTTGGTATAATATTATTGAGCTCCCTATTGGTAATTTTATACCTATGGTTCATGGAAATAAAAGATATTGAAGAAGCAATTAGAAGTGGGGCATTTAATGTTATTTCTATAATTACTGGGACTGGTTATACATCTGATAATTATAATTTATGGGGACCTTTTCCAATTTATCTTTTATTTTTTGGAATGTTCATAGGCGGTTGTGCCGGCTCAACAACATGTGGAATAAAAGTATTTAGATTTCAAATTTTATTTCAAACATTAAAAATGCAAATTCAAAAACTACTTCATCCTCACGGAGTTTTTGTTCCTCACTATAATCATAAAAAAATTGAAGAGGATGTAACTTCTTCAGTAATGAGCTTTTTCTTTATTTTTATTTTGAGTTTCATTGTTATTACATTATTACTTTCTACAACAGAGCTAGATTTTGTTACTAGTTTGTCGGCTGCTGCGACATCACTTGCAAATGTTGGGCCTGGTCTTGGTGAAATGATTGGTCCTGAGAATTCCTTTTATGAAATTAGTACATTTGCAAAATGGGTATTAATTTTTTCAATGTTATTAGGAAGACTTGAGATACTGACTGTTCTCGTAATTCTTCATCCCGCCTTCTGGAAAAAATAACTATATTAATGTTCTAAGAATTTGCTTTTGGATATGGAGTCTATTTGACACCTCTTCCCAAATTCTTGAGTTTGCTCCATCAATTACTGACTCCTCAACTTCTTGACCCCTATTTGCAGGTAAGCAATGCGTGAATATACAATCGTCTTTTGCCTTATCCATTAAGGATTTTGTAACTCTGAAGCCGTTTAGCTCTTTAATCACGTTTTCGTCAGATTTTTCACCCATAGACTGCCACGTATCTGTCATAATCACATCAGCTGTAGATAAAATTTCATCATCAATTTGATTATGAATAATGCTTTCTACATTTATGTTTTCTTTGTGTTTACTAATTTTTGATAAGTATAAATCTTTCGACCTGTCAGGTGAAAAGATGCTTAGTTTAAAGCCTAAATTTTTAGAATAAGCTTCAATCCATGAATGTGCTACATTGGTTATAGGCCCAAACCAAGTAATATTCAAATTTTCTAGAGAACCTTTTTCTTCAATGATGGTCATGAGACCCGCCATGCATTGGCACGGATGAGATAAATTTGAAAGTCCATTCATAATCGGTACACTTGAAATTTCTAAAGTATCTAATATGGTCTGGTGATTATTTACTCGCATGACAACCCCGTCAGAATAGAGACTGAAAGTCTTAATGGTGTCTGAGAGACTTTCCTTACCACTACTCAAATGAATATCTGAACTATTAAGTATAATTGATGATCCGCCAAGTTGTTTAACTGCAAGATCAAATGAAAGTCTTGTTCTTAAAGAATTTTTCTCAAAAAATAAAATTAAGTTTTTTCCAGACAATAGTTTTTCTGAGATAGCGTTTTGATTTTTATTTTCTATCGCTGAATTAAGCAATTCAGTAATTTCTTCAGCAGTAAAATCTTTAATATCTATAAAGTTTTTCATGAAGTAAGTTCTTTGCAAGTTGATCTAATTTTATCAATTGCTTCATCACATTCTGAATTAGATAAATTTATTGGCGGAAGAAGCCTTACAACATTATCTGAAGCCTTAACCGTTAAAATAAGGTTTTTACGCGCTTCTTTAACGAAATCCTCATTATTTATGTTGCATTTTAATCCTAGAATAAAACCCTTGCCTCTTATGCCCTTAATAATATCTGGATAATCATTCGCAACTTTATTTAGGTCTAATAATAATTTCTCAGAAACTGTAACAACTTCACTAAAGAATTTAGGTGAAGTCATCAAATCTAGCACGGCATTTCCAACACTGCATGCTAGAGGGTTTCCACCAAAGGTAGATCCATGTGACCCAAACTCCATAGCATCACCAACCTTTTTTGAAGTTAAACATGCTCCTATTGGAAAGCCATTACCAATTGCTTTCGCTATAGTCATTATATCTGGTTCTATGTTTGACCACTGATAAGCGAACATTTTGCCTGTTCGCCCCATTCCACATTGCACTTCATCGAATATAAGCAAAACTTCGTTTTCATCACACAATTTCCTAATTGCCTCTAGGCAAAACGTAGGGACTTCTCTTACTCCCCCCTCACCTTGAATAGGTTCGATAATTACTGCTGCAGTATTTTCATTAATTGAGCTCTTTAACAATTCATGATCACCAAACTCAAGAAACTTAAAATCATTTACAGCAGTATTAAATGTTTCCATTTTTTCAGGTCCTTGAGCTGCAAGCGCACCTATGGTTCTTCCATGAAAAGAACCACTAAAACTAATAATTTCTTTTTTCACTTTAGAGTTTTTAGTCTTGTGAAAATATCTTCTAGCAATTTTAATACTTGCCTCTACTGCTTCTGTACCAGAGTTACAAAAGAAGGCATAGTCTGCAAAACATAAATCACACAAACGTGAAGCTAATAGTTCTTGCTCCGGGATTTGGTAAACATTTGAAAGATGCCAGAGCTTTTCTGATTGTTCTCTGAGTTTTTGATTTAAATATGGATGTGAGTATCCTAATGAATTTACTGCTATACCTGTCCCAAAATCCAAGTATTTTTCACCTGATTTTTCATATAAATAACTACCTTCGCCGTGAGTAAACGTTAATTCAGACCTTGGGTATGTTGGCAATATATTGTTCATTTTAAGCTCTTAATTTATAACCAGTTTTTAACATTAAATAATTAATAACTATTAGAGATATCAAAACTATAATCAAGATAGTAAATGCATGCGAGATTGAAGAGTCGCTTGCCCCTAAGAATCCAAACCTAAAACCATCTATCATGTAAAAGAATGGGTTAATGAGACTTGCCCTTTGAATTGCATCCGGCAAAACTGTAATTGAATAAAAAGTTCCGGATAAAAAAGATAGTGGTACGATCACAAAGTTGCCAACTGTACCTAGATGGTCCCATTTTTCAGCCCAAATGCCAGATATCATCCCAATTAATGACATTATAGCTGATGCTAGAATGGCAAAGATTAAAATAATCCATAAATTGTAAACAGTTACCTCAATGAATGGCATCATAACCAAAGCACACGCAACAGCTGAGGCAAGACCTCGAGTTATGCCAGCAAGAGTGAATGCTAAAATAATTTCAACGTTACTCAAAGGTGGCATAAGCAAATCTACTATATTTCCTTGTACTTTAGACATTAAGATTGATGATGAATTATTCATAAATGCGTTCTGAATAATAGTCATCATGATAAGTCCAGGAAATAGGAAGTTTTTAAAGTTATCTAAAGGATAGTCTGTCCTAACAGAGCCAATAGCGGTTGTGAATATGATCAAGAATAATAAGCTTGTTAACGCAGGTGCAGCAATTGTCTGCAAAGGTATTTTTGTAAACCTTTGAACTTCTTTTTTATAAAGGGTAATAAAACCAATAGGGTTGTAATTCATAGCGACTATTTAAATATATTTCGTGAAATGTCATTAATATTTAAATTTCAATAAGATAACTATTTACCTGAAATCTAATGAAAATTTATTTCTACTCACAGGAAATAAAAAATAATTCAATATTTAGTATATTTCTATTGAATTTAATCAAAATGTAGTGGTAAAATTTTAAAAAATAGGGAGATTACAATGTCTTGGACTTATGAAAGAGTAGAAAAACTCAAGCAATTATGGGAAGAAGGGCTTACAGCTAGCAGAATTGCCGCTGAACTTGGGGAAGTAACCCGAAATGCCGTAATTGGTAAAGCCCACAGACTTGGACTATCCGGAAGGATGTCAACAAAGAAGACCAATGGTGGCATCTCAATCATAAGAAAGAAAAGGGTTAATATCTCCCAAGCACAAAAAATAATAGATATTTCTCCTGTCATCGACGAACCGATGAATCCAACAGCTTTCCAGGATATAAAAGATGGGCTTTGCCGATGGCCCTTAGGTGAACCTGAAGAAATCGATTTTAAGTTTTGTGGCAGAAACACCAAAGAAGGTATTGTATATTGTCAATCTCATTATAAGCAGGCTTACCAGCCTTTAAGTAAAGTTCGTGAAAGAAGAAAAGCTAAAAAAAAGTTTAGGATAAGTAATTAAAAGCTCAAAATTAGACTTAAGCTAAAAGAAAACAACAATAAAATTACTACTACACATATCACGGCATTCATTAAACTCATTTTTTAATTTGCTTTCTCATAACTTGGAATTAATGGTTCATTATTTTCTATTTTATTCTTAATTTCTTGAATTGTCGCTTCCATTCTGACATATCGTTCCGCTGTTGATGGATGGGTTCCTCCCTCTGAATAAATTGAATTTGGAACTTCTACTGCAAACCTTCTCCAAAAATCAACTGCGTCATCAAGATTGTATCCAGCTTTCTGAAGAATATACATACTCAAGTAATCTGCCTCATTCTCATAATCAATTGAATATGCCGAGGCTCCTATACTCTGCCCTACTTCCATCATATCTTGAGGAAGGCCAACATAAATACCTAAAAGTAAACCTAGAAGCGCTCCTGCTTGCGCATTTTCAATTTTATCAGCAACATGCTTATTTGCGTTATGACCCAGTTCATGAGCAAAAACAATTGCTGCACCTGTTTCATTCATCAGTAACCACTTGGCCATTCTTAGCGAAAAGACCATGATGTCACCATTTGCAAATGCATTAAATGTGTTGTTATCAAGGTCAATCACAAAATCAAATCTACATCTCTGCTCACTTCGAACTTGAAAATCAATAATCTCACTATTTCTCAAGATTTTTAAATCATATAATTTTCTATATTTTCTATCTATCTTTTCGATGTAAGAAGGAAATGCATCCTTTCCTTGTTTGATTTTTTCTCCATCAATTTCAAGAATCTCATCTCCCGCTAAAATTCCTGCTTTCCCAGCTGGTGAAAGTGAACCAAGGCTAACAACTTTTAACTTAGGTCCTAATCCTAATGATTGATTGATCTCTTCTCGAATACTTTCATATGCAGAATTTTCATTCCCTAAGTTCACACCAAGTGAATAAATGCGGTCATCTTCCTCACAAAGATCTGCAGCACTAAATAAAATATCAGTACCCATTACAGAAAATGGAATATAAGTGTTTAGCCAGGAATCTGCGAACATCTGATTTTGAATGTCTCGTTCTTTATCAGTAAGGACGGTACTGTATTCTGGAAGCTTTGTTTGAGGCTGAGCACACGAGAAAATTAATAAAAAAGAAAAAAATATTACAACTCTCATAGAGCCACCTTATCAATATTTTCTTTTTTGATCATATAATAGGAATGTCCAAATACTAAAAGTATAATTAATATGCCTCCAATCAAGGTTTTTTGTGTAGGTTCTTCAAATATAAACAGCCATACCCATAAAGGACCCAGCGAAGTTTCAAGAAGAAAAAATATCCCAACTTCTGGTGAA
>CACLBX010000002.1 GCA_902605215.1 uncultured Pelagibacteraceae bacterium | reverse complement strand
AATAAATAAACATTTTTCAAATTTTTTCTTATTTAAAAACTTAATTAGATTACTATGGTAGTAGCTAGCCTTTTGACCCAGTTCATTCATATCTCCAATCAAATAAACAATATTCTTCTCTTTAAAGCTATCAAATATATTAATTGTTTGCTTCATTGAAATTGGGCTCGCATTATATGAATGATCATAAAGCTTAAGTTTGTGATTATTATACTTACATCTAATCATATTTCCCCGCCCACTGGTGAAGGGTACATTTTTAAACTTTTTAATAAATCTATGGTCAATGTTAAGTGCATGTAAGCAAGTAAGAATTGCTAAGCAGTTATCGATTAGGTTTTCCTGATCACTTCTGACACCATAACTAATTAATTTGTCACCTGGAACACTAACTTTAAGCTGTATAATTTTTTTTGTTTCCTTTCTTTCTTTTATATAGACATTTGCATTATTTTTTTTGCTATAATTATAAATATTTTTTATCTGAGTATTTTTGTAGTATCTATATAACAGATTATAATGTTTGGTCTCTTTATTAAGAATCAATGAATCAATATTTTCTGAAGATGTAAAGATTTCACTTTTCGCTGCAGCAATCTCTTTTAAAGATTTAAAATTACCTAAGTGTACGTTTTCAATATTTAAAATAATAGAAATATTTGGCTTTAATATTTTTACTAAGCTTTTTATCTCTCCAAAATGATTCATACCTAATTCGAAAAAACCAAATTTTGTTTTTCTTGGCATATTTAAAATTTCTAATGGTATTCCATATTTATTGTTATAAGACTGTCTCGAGCAAAAAATATTTTTATGCTCTTTTAAAATAAACGAAATCGCATCCTTAGTTCCAGTTTTTCCTACACTGCCTGTAATTCCAATAATTTGAGTATTTAGTAAGGACCTGTAGTATCTAGCAAGAGATGATAAAGCAGATAGAGTATTTTTTACCTTAATTTGCTTAAGATTAGATTTAGAACTAATTTTTTGAACAAATGCTATAGATGCACCCTTTTTTTCTGCTTGATTAATAAATTCATGGCCATCATTATTTTTTCCTTTAATTGCAAAAAAGATATTTCCTTTTTTTAAAGTTCTTGTATCAAGTGATGCACCTGTAATTTTTGTTTCACTATACTTAGTATTAAGTAGATTATTAATATCTGAAATTGAAATATGACTTGATTTCATAATTTTAGAAAACCTTTAGATATTTTCACATCATCAAAGGGGTAAGCTTTACCATTAATAATTTGATTTTTTTCATGCCCCTTGCCTGCAATAATTAATAAATCTCCTTTTCTTAGTTGCTTGATTGTATGTTTTATTGCCTTTCTTCTATCTGAAATTTCCAAAAAGTTTTTGCAATCATCAATGATTTCTTTTCTAATTTTATTTGCATCCTCAAAGCGTGGATTATCATCAGTTATAACAACATTATCTGCGTATTTTGAGGCAATTTTTCCCATTATTGGACGTTTTGAATAATCTCTGTTTCCACCACATCCAAAAACGACATACAGCTCTGATTTACAAAGATTGCCACCTTCTATTAGAACATTTTGAAGAGCATCAGGTGTGTGCGCAAAATCAATGTATACAGAGGCACTATTTCTTGTATTCCCAACAAATTCCATTCGACCTGGTACTGAAGGACATTTTAGGCTTAACTTTTGAATCTTAGTTAAATTGTGACCCATAGAATATAACGTTAATGTTGCCAGTAAGAAGTTGTGTATTTGAAATAATGGAAAGTTAGCAAACTTAAATTTTTTACTTTCTTTACCAAATTTTACATCGACTATTGTTGAGTTGTACTTATTTTTTTTTATCTTAACTATTTTAAATTTATTATTTTTCTGAAAATATATTGGACTAATATTGCTTTCTTTCTTTAAATAACTTTTAACTCTATCAATATATTTAGTTTCAGAGTTAACTATGATCTTGCTATCCTTTTTTACATAATCAGAAAATAGTTTGAGCTTAGTCGTTATGTAATGTGACATAGTTTTATGATAATCTAAGTGATCTTGTGAAATGTTTGTAAGTACACAAGCATCAAATTTTAATCCATAAAACCTTTTTTGATGTAAGCCATGACTTGATGCTTCCATTACAAGATATTTAATTTTATTTTTACTTAATTTTCTTAACTGTTTTGATAAGTCAATTGGCTCAGGAGAAGTTAGATTTTCAGTATTAAGTTTTTTTATCTGAGAATTACCTAACGTACCTATTGTTGCAGTTTTTTCACCTAGATTTGATAATATATAATTTAAAAAATATGTTACTGATGTTTTTCCATTTGTTCCTGTCACAGCAATTTTTTTTTCTATTGTTTCACAATTGACCACAAATGCTGCTAAAGAAATTTCTTTACGAATATCTTTTACCTTATAAATTGGGATTTTTGATGAAATCTTTATTTTTTTTCTGATTGGAATAACTATTGCAGAGGCACCTTTAGCTACTGCGTCATTTACATACTTCAGCCCATCAGCATTACTTCCCGGGATTGCAAAGAAAATGTCACCTTTCTTTATTATTCTCGAGTCAGAGCAAATATCTTTGAACTTAACCTTGTCTGAATTTATTTTTTTCAGGAGTCGACTATTTGTCATTTATTGCAGTGATGTATTAATTAATAAGTTATCACTTGGTAAATATTTACTTTTTGTGTCTAAAATAGGACTTATCCTGTCTATAATTTGCCTCGAAACTCTTGCTGCGTTCCATCCAGCGTCTGTATAACCCCAGGTATTATAGGGCGTATCATATTCTCCAACTATTCCTTTTGGGTCATCTAGTGAAATAAGTACAAGGTATTTTGGTTTATTGATAGGAAAAGCTGAAATAAATGTTGTCATTTTTTCACTTGCATAAGACTTATTGTTTATTTTTCTAGCTGTTCCTGTCTTGCCTCCAACTAGGTATTTATAATCACTATACTTACCAGCATATTTTTTATTAGAATCCTTTCCAAAAGCATCTTTTGCAGTTCCTTCATCTACGACACGATTGAGTAAGTATCTCATAATCTCACTCGTTCGCTCAGAGAATATTTGATTTTTGAATAATTGATTATCTTTTTTTACCAATGACGGCTCTATAATGTAACCGCCATTTAATACCGTTGAAGTAGCTAAAGCTAAATGAAGAGGAGAAATTGAAAGTCCGTAACCATAAGAAATGGACTCAGTATTAACCATTCTCCAAGGATCTGGAATAAGTGGCTCTGCTCGTTCAGGTAAATTTACAATAACTTGATCTAAAAGACCTAAATCGTATAAATAATTCTTCTGTAACTCTGGCCCAATATCTCTAATCATATTAATAGTGCCAACATTAGATGAATGAACAAATATTTCTTCAACTGTACATTTTTTAGTTTCACAAGGACGATGAACATCATGTACTTTATGCTTACCTACGTAAATATGATCGTCAATTTCGTAAAGTGTATTAGGCTTAAATATATTTTCTTCAATTCCAATTGCGGTTGTAAATATTTTCATAACTGAACCAAATTCATAAACACCCAGAGTATTTTTATTAAATGTAGAATTTTCATCAAAGTTTTTGTTATTAGGATCAAAGTCAGGAAGCGATACCATGGATAATATTTCTCCTGTATTAACCTCCATAACAAGCCCTGATCCACCGGTTGCTTTGTATAACTTCATAGAGTCTAATATTTCATCTCTTACTATATGTTGTATTCTTGTATCTGCTGAGGAAATTATATCATTTTCATCTTCATTTTTTAATAATGTGTTGAAAGATTTTTCCATTCCTGAAACACCATCGTTATCAATGTCAACTTTTCCTATAAGATGGCTAAATAACTCTTTATGAAGATACTTTCTCTTGTAAATGTCTCTTATCTCTATACCAGTTTCTCCAAGGTCAATAACTTTCTGAAGTTCATTGGGACTTATATTACGTTTCAAATAAAACCATTTGCCAGAGTTAATCCTATTTTCTAGATCGTTTACTGATATGTCGTAATACAATGATGAGACTTTCTTAATGAATGCTGCACGATCATAAATTTTTTTAGGATCAACACCAACATCTGACATTTGCAAGTTAGCTGTAAGAGAAATATTGTTTCTATCTAAAATGTTACGCCTCTCCTCATCTATCGATGACACGAAATAACGGTTTTTTTCAACATAAAAGAGATTAATTTCAATCATTTTAATTGTAATAGCAATAAACAATGTACTGAATATGATTGCTGATAAAATTAAACGATTGTTAATCTTAAGTTCGAAGCTTTGCTTTATTGAATTTATTTTATCGATAGCAAATTTTTCAGCATTGTATCGATGAGTAAATGAGAAACTTTTTTGATAAATATCTATTTTCTTTTTTCCCGAATTTTTTCTCTTTCTCACAAAATTCTAACGTGCAGGACTTATGATTTTCTTAGAAGGCATATCAACTGCAATGATATCCTGGAATACCTGATTTTCATGACCCAGATCATCTTTGTCTAAAACGACGAAGTATTTAGTATAATCATTGGATATGACCATTTCAGATATCTTTTTTAAATTTATAGGTGAGATCATATGATCCCACTCTATTTTAAAAAGCTCACTCTTATTTTGCTCTTCTCTAAGGGTAATTTCTAGTTCATTGATATAGTTTTGTTTTTCAGCTGATATATTTTTTATGATCATTATTGCAAGTAATCCTATTAATAAGATGATCACTGAGAAAATTTTAAATAAACTACTAATCATGATTGTTTAAATCCCAAATCTTCAATAGGTACATAACCAAATTCTAGATTATTCTTCTCGTAAAACCTTAGTTTGGCTGATCTTGATCGTGAATTATATTCCATCTCTTCTTTACTAGGTTTGAGAACTTTATTTATCTTATTATTTTGGCTTGCTATTTTTAAAAAGTTTTTCACAAGTCTATCCTCAAGTGAATGAAAAGTAACAATACATAAATTTCCATTTTTTTTTAAATATTTTAACGCGTGATTAAGACCAGAATGTAGTTCTTCTAATTCGTTATTTCTTAAAGCCTGAAATGTTTTAGTTGCAGGATGTTTTTTATAATATTTATTTGAGAAACATTTTTTGATAACTTCTGCTAGTTCTAAAGTTGTTTCAATTTTTTTTGATTTACGATAGGTTTCAATTTCTCGGGCAATTCTCCTAGAGTTTCTTTCATCACCATAATAATAAATGATATCAGCTAATTCTTCATGATTTTTTGAATTTACCACATCATACGCAGTTGTTCCTTCTTGACCCATTCGCATGTCTAATGGACCTTCTTTCATAAAAGAAAAACCTCTTTCTGGAAAATCTAATTGCATTGATGAAACTCCTATATCAAATACGAAACCGTCAATTTCTTTTTCCTCGGTTTTTTCCATAACTTCATTAATTTTACTAAATTTAGAATGGAAAAAATCGAACCTTTTGCCATATTTTTTTTTAAATTCTTTAGCAATTTGATTAGCAAATGGATCCCTGTCAATTGCAATAATATTGCAGTTAGTGAGCTCAAGAAATTCTTTCGAGTATCCTCCATTTCCAAATGTTGCATCGAAGTATGTCTCATTATCTTTAGGTCCAGTTAACTTTATTATCTCCTTTATAAGAACTGGCTTGTGAGCCAATTCTTTACTCGTCATTTACTCTGTCTTCTAAGGAATGAAGGAATTTCTAATAAATCCTGATCAGTTTCACTTTCTTCAGTTATTTCTTCATCTTTAGTATCATTCATGTCGTCTATTTGATGAATATTTTGACCGCTAAATAGATCAGGTGAATCTAACTCATTATTTTCTCTATTAGCATTTATTAAATCCATAATGCTATTAGGAGATTCTTCCTCATTAACAATTTCTGGCTCAGTGATTGGCTCTGGCTCAACTTCTTCTTCAGCTGCCATTTCTGGTTCTATCATTACCTGCGTATCTTCAATATCAGATTCAGAGTGAATATCTGAATCTTCCCCATCCATAAACATATATGGATCAGAATTTTCAGTTACTTCTTCATTTATCTCTTCATTGCTTAACGAAGCTTGTACTGAGTTTGAATTTGCTGCTGGTTTAGCAGTCATTGATGATACTGCAGAATTTCTTGTAATTTGTAAATCTACAATTGATTTAGTTGGCTTTGGATGCGAGTCTAATCCTGTGGCCACAACAGAAACTCTTGCCTTGCCTTCAAGTTTGTCGTCAAAAATTGATCCCACAATTACATCTGCATCAGGATGAACCTGTTCTCGAATCTCATTTGTAATTTTATCAACTTCATGAAGAGTAAGATCAGTCCCACCAGTTATATTGATGAGAAGTCCTTTAGCTCCATCAAGTGAATAGTCATCAAGTAATGGGTTCGTTACGGCATTATGGGCACATTCAATGGCTCTATTTTCACCAGAGGCTTCTCCTGTTCCCATCATAGCACGACCCATGTTATTCATGATTGTTTTTACATCTGCAAAATCTAAATTTATAAGTCCAGGTACAACCATTAAATCTGTAATACTTCTTACTCCTGCATGTAAAACATCATCCGCCATTGAAAAAGCATCTGCAAAAGTTGTTTTTTCATCAGCAACTTTGAATAAGTTTTGGTTAGGTATTACAATTGTCGTATCTACTAAATGCTCTAATTCTTTGAGGCCTTGCTCAGCGATACGCATTCTGCCAGCTCCTTCAAATTGAAATGGTTTCGTAACAACTGCAACAGTGAGGATACCCAATTCTTTTGCTACTCTTGCAATTACTGGTGCAGCACCTGTACCAGTGCCTCCGCCCATACCAGCCGTGATGAAAAGCATATTAGTTCCCTCTAAACGTTCCATAATTTCATGCTTAGTTTCATCTGCTGAAGATTTTCCAATATCAGGATGCGATCCTGCGCCCAGACCTTTTGTTACTTGAACTCCTAGTTGCATCTTAGAGTCACTTAGTGATTTAGAAAGGGCCTGCGCATCTGTGTTGGCTGCCACAAACTCAACACCTGACAAACCTGACTCAATCATGTTGTTAATTGCATTGCCGCCTGCACCTCCAACTCCAAATACGGTTATCTTAGGCTTAAGTTCTTTTAGTTCTGGAACACTTAAATTTAAAACCATGAAATTATCCTCCTATTTTCATTAGTTATTGATTACTCCATTTGAGATTTGCTAAATTATTCTTCGCACTATTTGATTTATCTTTTTTATAGTCTTCATACGTAGTCGGGTTCCACATTTGAAATGTTTCGCCCATGCCTACAAATGAAACTTGATCAATAATTTCTGCTGATACAATTAATTCACCAGGTATTATTACTCTACCTTCTTGATCAAAATGAATTTGATGACTGTCTGCAAATATTGAAGATGAAAAAGTATTTCTTTCTTCACTGAAAGGTCCAGCAGATTCGATCGCATCACTTATTTTTTGCATTCGATTAATTGCACAGCCTTCAATTGACTGAAGGGTTGGTGAAGGGTAACAAATCATTCCCTTAAGACCATTTTGTTCAAGTACACTTCTGAATGATGAAGGTACTGAAACACGACCTTTCTTGTCTATGCGATTAATATAAGTAGATAGAAACAATGCCATTTTATAAAAAAAATTAGTTATTAAAATAATCAACAAATTACCTCGTTTGGGTTAAATTGGGATTACATGGGATAGTATGGGATCAAATGGGCAATGTCTATAGGTTTTTTAAGAATTATTATATTTTTCAGCAACTTATGTGATAATTTACTTTAAGCAAATTTAATAAGTAATTGAAAATAAATAGATATAAAATTGCCAGATAATCTATAAGCCGGGTTCTGTGATTTAATAAAAATCTATGACTATTCATCTAGTTCGAGTGTTACCACACGAATCATGCGATCAACCCAGTTACAGTCAAGACTAACTATAGTAACTCTATTTGATCTTGCTCCTGGCGGGGTTTACCATGCCTTTTTTGTTACCAAAAAAGCGGTGAGCTCTTACCTCACCTTTTCACCCTTACCTTATAAATTTCAATTAAGGCGGTTTATTTTCTGCGGCACTTTCCCTGGGGTCGCCCCCGCCGGGTATTACCCGGCACCATTGTCTTGTGGAGCCCGGACTTTCCTCTTTACAAGTAAAGCAGTCATCCAATTATCTGGCAGATACCATTTACAGTCTTACAGTTTTTTGGTCAAGCTTCTGTGTTTAGATTTTATTAAATTTCGCAGATATCCTATTAATTTATGTTTAACAGAAAAATCTTCTAATTCTTCAGGGCAATAATGGCTCTCAAAGGCATGAACAACTTGAAGAGTCTTCTTGTCCATTAATCCATTAATTGAAATTTTATAACCAAAGTCTCTCAATAAGATTTGCAGGTTTTTTATATTTGATGGATTTAACTCTTTATTAGAATTATTCTTTTTTGGAAGCAAACCTATTCCTTTTTTATTTAATACTTTCCACGGAAACAAATAACCGGGGTCTAGTTTTCTTAATGGAGCTATATCAGAGTGCCCTAATATGAACGCGTCATTAATTTGATATTTATTTTTTAAGTATAATATTAACTCTACTACTTTATTTATTTGAGAATTGTTGAATTTATGATGGCCAAATTCTTGACCTTTATTCTGCATCTCTATGCCAATTGATTTTGAATTTAAATTTTTGTCTGATCCCCAGAATGAGATGCCTGCATGCCAAGCAATATTATGATCTTTCACGAGCTGAATAATTTTCCCGTATTCATTTATGAAATAGTGCGAGCTAACTTTATATTTCTTTGATTGTAACCTCTTCAAAGATTCAGTCGATGACCTCATTCCTGTATAATGAACTATAATATATTTTATTTTTCTAGATTTCCTTTGTTCACAATTGGGAGAATTTAAGAATTCAAATCTCATGGTGAATTTGGAACTTTCTTCTCTTCTGGTTCACGGATCATCACTATTGCAACTCCTACTAAAGTAATTAAAGCTCCAAAAATAATTTTTATAGTAATGACCTCATCAAAACCTTCATACAATGAAAGTAGGGAGATTATAAACGCGTTTACTATGGCTAATACAGGGGCCATGAGAGTTAAAGGTGTTACTTTAGAGAGTTCATACTTAGTAATTAAATAATAAAATCCTGCATGACCTATTAATGTTGCTGCAAAAGCTGTAAATAAGACTGCGTACCAACCGACTAGATTTGCATTTTCCATTACTTCAATATGATTATCTTCAAAAATTAATGATACTATTGCCAAGAAAATAAAACTAATAAAAGCAATCCAAGCCTGCAGATCAAATACCTTAACATTTTCTAATTTTTTCATAAATAATAGACTTACAGCTATAGAAAGAGCTGCGAGAAGAGCAAAATAGACACCTCCCAAATCAGAAAAAATTGATGGCTCGAAAACTAATATAATTACACCTCCAAAAGATAAAGTGATGCCCAATATTCTTCTCCATCGGATCACTTCTTTAAGAAATATCACTGACAATATAGTTGCAAATGGTACCCCAAGTTGAAGAACGATCGCAACGGATGAAATATACTGAGAGTTATCCAATGCTAAATAAAAGAATGCAAAATGAATGCCTCCTCCAAGGATAGAAACAATCAAAATATTAGTCATCTGACCTTTGTGAATTTTAAGAAATGGAATTAAAATGAGAGCTATAAGAAAAAAGCGCATTGTTGTGAAGAGAAATGGAGGAAATTCTGTTACGCCAATCTTTGCTGAAATAAATGCTAAACTAAAAGCAAAATTTATCATTAATACTAAAATGATATCTTTAGTTCTCAAAATAGTTCCATTTATTGTATAAAATGCCTCATAAATTTAAACTCAATTAAAATATTAATTTGATTACAAAATTTATATAGAATAGCATTAATCTAATGAATTTAAGAATACTATTAGTGTTAATTATTGGATCAACACTGATCTTTCAGGGTTGCGCTTCTAAAGGAACTGAGTTGAATAGCTCTTTATCACAACAAGAGGTATCAACAGTTAATGATCCATTTGAAAAAGTAAATAGAGTTGTATTCTCTTTTAATATTATTTTTGATAAAATTATCTTAAGACCAATTGCTGTGACTTATAAAGCGCTGGTTCCAGGCTTTGTAAGAAATAGAATTACTTATTCTTTAAATAATTTAAGCATGCCTATTACTGCTGTTAACAACCTTCTTCAAGGAGAGCTTAGAAAAGCCGGAGTATCAACATCAAGGTTCATCATTAATTCAACTGTTGGATTATTGGGCTTCTTTGATCCAGCATCCAGCATAGGATTAGTGACTGAAACAGAAGATTTTGGACAAACACTATCAGTTTGGGGTGTTTCCTCAGGACCATACTTAGTATTACCTTTCTTGGGGCCATCTAATCCTCGAGACTTTACAGGCCTTCTATCCACATCTCTTTTAGACCCAATGTATCAAATTGGAGGAGGTAGTGCTCCTGACTCACTTAGAACATATCGATTAGGAACTGGAGCTGTGGACTTTAGATCTCAAAATGTTGAAATTCTTGATGACCTTCAAAATAATTCAATCGATTATTATGCTGCAGTCAGAAGTTTTTATTCACAAGGAAGAGAGAGTCAAGCAGCTAGTAATCTAGAAATTGATTCTTCTGACCAAGAAAATGATATTTTTGATGACTTTGAGATTAATGAGAGCTATGTAGGACCAGATATTGAGATTACATATGACTAAAATTAGACTTCATATTTATTTACTTTTACTATTCTGGAGTTTTAACTTTACAGCTCATTCGTCTAATTTTTTAGAGGAAGAAAATTTTGTAACATCATTTGCTGACTCAGCTATTTCTATCTTAAGTAATGATACAATCTCTGATCCTGAAAGAACCTCGAGTTTTACCGAATTAGTAATGTCATCAATTGATCTTAATCTAATTTCAAAATTTGTGTTATCTAAAGCATGGAAAAATGCTTCTGATGAACAAAAGGAAAACTATTTAATTGCGTTTAAAGATTACTTTGTCAGCTCCTATGCTAACAAACTTGATCAGTATACTGGTGAAAAAGTCGATGTAATTGGATCCCAAGAAGCTGGGAAGTATGTGATTGTTGAAAGTAATATAGTTAGGGAGGGAACAGATACTCTTAAAATAAATCTAAAGTGGAGACTTCTAAATAAAAACAATCAGATAAAAATTATTGACTTAAACATTGAGGGTATAAGCCTTGTAATTGCACAGCGAGAAGAATTTCAGTCATTCCTAGCTAACAATGATTATGATTTGGACAAACTGATTGAAAAAATTGTTTCAGTTTCAGATTAATATTCTGCTGAAGGAAGACCATTAGGTTTCCAGCCAAGAGTAAAACCATCTTCAACATTAAACAGGCTTTTATAACCTTCATTCTCAATCATGTTGGCAGCTAGGTTAGAACGCATCCCTGACTTACAAATAAAATAAATATTTGAATCCTTCGGTATATCTAGAGATTTAAATTCCTCAATAAAATTAGGGTTCTGAACTCCCTCCTCATTTCTTATAGCTAATTTAAAAAGGATGCCCTCAAAAGAATCTTCATCCGGAATGCCGTCAACATTCCACTCAGTCGGACTTCTTACATCAATTAGGTATGAATTCTGGTCTTCATTTAATTTTTTAAAGCAGTCTTCAGATGAAATAGTTTGTACTGAACTCATGTTATTATGTCTTTTGATTAGAGGATTTAAAACGATCTGATATAGAACTTATTTTTGTTTTTCGTCCTCTCACTCTTTGTCTCCATTTTAGAAAAGAATTGCGTTTAAGGTTATCTTTCATAATCTTTATCACTTCTTTTTCTTTAAGTCCAAATTGATTATTTATGTCGTTAAACGTTGTGCGATCTTCCCACGCCATTTCAATAATACGGTCAGTATCTTTTTGGGAGATTTTTTCCATAAGCTATCAATGAGAGGAAGCTGGAGTTGCCACAGCCATATTAAGGTCAATGTAGCTAAGACGTTGCCGCCCCTTAATTATAAGCTTAATGACTGGGGGACGCAGATTTTTAAATCTAACTCTTCTGACTAAAATATCTTGCTGCTTCATCATACGAACTGTTGGCATAAAATTTAGATATACTCAAAAGTGCTATATGCAAAGGTACACCAATAAAAAGTTCAGCAAAGTCTAAATTCATTACCCGTATCTTAATCAGATTTAGGCATTATAATCAAGAACTACTGTTCCAGATACTGGATCAGTTACGCCTAATTCAGGTGATAATTCCTCTAGTACGTGTCTCATTTTATCCAAATTTGCAATCATTGCATCTCTCTGAGCAGCAATTGCTTCTTCTGATTCCCAAATGCCAATATAGCAATATGTACGTTCTCCTGTTTTAAAAAGACGGCTCATCTTTTGACCAGGCAAATTTTCAAAGCCTTTATTAATTTCCAAATATTCATCTTCACAGCCTTCTTTAACTTTAGCCCTCACAGCATTACAAAATTCCATATTTTCTCCTTTATAATTTAGAACAAGATATTAGCTCAAAGATATACCAAATGAAAAGAACTAATAATTAAATGCATGTTATGTCCAACTCACTCTGGCTACTGTTCTTGTCGAACAGTAAAAAATATCATTATTTAAACCGGGTGTTAAAAACATACCATTTGCTAACGGCGACTTAAGAGAGACTTTGCTTAAAATATTGCCATTAGTTAAATCAATCACTACTAATTTATCATCATCTTCTTCAAAACTATTAATAACTAATTCTTTACTTTCAGGAAATACAACAGGCTGCATCGTCGGACGAATATGCTCAATTTTCCAAGATAGATCTAATTTTTTTTCTGCAGTATCAATGCCTGCTAATCCTCCATTTATACTATCCCAGCAAACACATATGTTATGCTCTGGAATATTTACAGGTGGGGCTATTATGCCTCCACCAGGTTTTTCAAATGGCTCTATGAACTGGAACTCATTAGAGTGAAGATCAAACTTATACAGTCTCTGCTTACAGCTCCATGGTGCACTTCTTCTCCAACTTAATTCCTTAGGTGCTTCAGTAAACCTACCATTAGGATGAGTTGAATATATTGCTCTTAGCGAGTCTATATCACCGTTATTCATTAACCACATCGATCCATCTGAGATACACCCATCCCAAGATAGGCCTTGATCATCATCGGTTGAACGATAGGTTGGCGACCAACTCCTATCCACTGAGAGCGTTTCTTCAACTTTGATTTTCCATATTTTTTCAATTCCAGGTATGTAGATAAATTCACCATCATCATTTTTATCTGAAGCTATTCTTCCCATGGAACCTTCAGGCAATACAAACGGCTCATGCAGTAATTCTAGTTTGTCATTCAAACGCGTAATGGTTGATCTACCCTGTCCCTCTAGGCGAAGATCTTTAGTTACAATAGAACCATCAGACAAGACCAGTAACCCGTTATGTGCTTGGTCAATTGGAAGCTTTTTTTCGATTTCGACTTCACATTGATTGGAAATACTATGCATGTAATTACCATTAACTTTTATAATATTTCCATTTTGATGTGCGGCTATAGCTCCGCACCAAACATGCTCTCCGCAGGGAAGCTGAGGTGTCTCATTAATAACTTCAAGAGTTTCAGGATCAATTTTTTGAACCCAACCAAAAGGGGGTGGGCCAGTAAAACTTGGCATAGTACCACCGACAAAAAGCTCTTCGCACTCTCGAAAAATGGTCATTACATTCCATCTTTCATTACGAATGCTTTGCACGCGTACTTGTTTACTTCTTACATCTAAATTTCCATTAGCAGCTTTTTGTCTTCTGTTGCCTCCACATTCAACTGGCCAATGTGATTTAAAATATCCTTCAAGTTTAGCGTCACGATCTTTGACCATTATTTTGGCATTAATAACGTTATTGATTTTCCACTGAGTGCTGTACTTATTTTTGCATATTGCCTAATTAATTTAAGAATCAAAGGGTCATTTACTTCCTTATAAAATTCATTTCGTGAATAAAGATCATGAAACCAATTTGATACACACGGATATAATTTACGAAAAGGAAATCCAGATATGTAGAGCCGATAAGAGTAAATAAACCATGCTAGATCGAGCATCGAAAGCTTGTCACCCATTAAATATTTCTGATTAGTTAGATGACCTTCAAATTTGTCATAACGCTCACAAAATTTAACCAATGAGTACTTTACAGCCTCATCTGTAATTCCTTCTTCACTATAGGTCTCATAAAATTCAACTTCTTTCATCTTTAATTTATCAAGTTCAGAATTAGAAGATTTATAATTTTTAAATACTTCAAGTCCCTTAGAACTCTTTTTTCCAAGACCACCAAACATATAACGATAAGCAATGTTTCTAATATCTTCATGAAGGTCATCTTCATCTTTAAGAAGATTGTTCATAATTTCTATTTCGGACTCGTCAACAAGAGGGTTTTGAGGAAACTTTTTCTCAAGGTGCATCAATATATCATTGCTATCAATTTCAACATGACCGTCATCTACAAGTACTGGAATGAGTCCTTTAGGATTAATTCCTAAAAACCACTCAGTATAATTTTTTCCTGCAGCAAGATTTACACTATGCGAAGTCCAGCTAATTTTTTTTAGATTAAGGTATATTCTAAGTTTTTGAGAGCAAGAGGATGTTCTAAAGTTGAGCAAATGTATCCCCTTCCAGTCTAATATCTCTTTTGTTTTAATCTGTTTACTTGGAATAGTTGTCATTTATTTTTTCTCTTATTATTTTGCTTTGTGACCAAATAAGCTAATACCAATATCACAGCTGTACCTGCCATCATGGATATATCTATTGATAAACCAAAGCCCATTAGTATAAAGCCAATTAATGCACCAATAAAAAATACTCCAAGTATTTGGAGTACATTCTTCATAAATTAAATTTACTCATTTGTTTTCAACCTTGTTTTCTGAATAATTATAACAGAAAATATTGGGACCAAAAGGGTGAGAAGTGTTATCACAATAAGTAAAATGCCCAATTCAGAGTAATCTGCAACTGAAAGAATTTCATTTGTAATTTTATCTTTTACTTCCCTTGTGACCTCATAAATATGATTAAGGTATTTTGTAAACAATGAACTTGCGGATAGAGCAAGATTAGTGAAAGAGGCAAATACGGCAAAAAATGTAGCTTTGAGATGAGCGGGTGCATTTCTCGCAATCCAAGCAAGCAATGGTATCATCGATACTTGCCCCAAAGGAGATTCAAGCGCAGTATTAAAAATAGCTATGAAACGTGCATCAACCACATCATTTGTTAAGGAAGCTGTCCACTGATGAAATCCATAATACATACCAACACTTGGTAAAAATAAAACTGCCCCAGCAATAGATAAAATAACTATAATTTTTGCAATCGAGTTATTTACCATAAACGGTCTTAAAACAATTATTCCCAGTAATGTTAGGACTGAAGCGAGTAAAGAAAGGACTGAAAAAAATTGTTCATCAAAACCTAAATTATCTATTTCAAACCAAGTCAATCCTGCACCAGGACCCGGCATTGCCCTAAAAATAAATATTATAATTGCAGTTCCTAAAATAGTTAGTCGCATTGACTCAGGCAACTCTCGCATTAACTTAGCCATCAAAAAGAAAATAATGCTAACTGATCCAACAAACACTATCTCTTGAGCATAAGGAAGATTAAAGCCGCCTACACTGAGAGTGAATATTACAAAAATAAGTGAGCCCCCCAGTATCCACCAATCAACTTTTGTCTTCTCAGTTTTTGTCTGCTCTTCAACACCAGCAGAAAATAATTTATTCCTTCTTTTATTTTTAAGATAAATTGAAAGAAACACACCCAACACTGAAATTAGAGGAATAATTAACGCAAATAGGTAAATATTTGCATATAGCAATATTTTTTCTTGCTCAGTTTCAGCTTCAACGCTACTGAAAATAATAACATTGATAAGGGCGACAACAACAGTGCCTCCAATGATTGCAAACCTTCCTAGGGTTTGCATAGTAGTATGCATATTTTTTATTCTTTCTAATGAATATGCATTTCCATTATCGTCGAAATTTGGAACAGCCTCAACGGTCATCGCATCAGCAACTACGTCTTGCACAACATAACCAATTGGTGCAAGCAATACGCTAATCACATACCATGTTTCAATATTGAGATATTCGGACATCAAACCTGTATGCGCAATAAGTCCATACATAATACCTAAACTCACGGCTATCAATGAGGCGCCTATGTATACAAGGTAATTTTTTCGCTCCCAAATCAAGTCAACTAAATGACCTAGTGGCATTTTTAATGCCCATGGAATTCCAGCCCAAAAACCAAGTCCTGCCAAAAATGCTGCGGATAAATTAAGATAATCTTTGACAAAAAAAGTACCAACAATTCCTGTTAATCCAGCTACACCAGCAGCCAAGTAAATCATGAGTGGTGGCAAGTAACTAAACTTAAACTGTCTTCCTAAGTCTATAAAGGTACTGTCTATGAAATGATAAAACTTAGTCATGAACAAATTATATATTTTAAATTTTTAACAACAACTGGCTGTTATTATTTTTTGGTCTATTTACTTCTTTAGATATCTCATGAAATTCAACGAGATCATCTAATTTTCTATCTATTTGATGCTTACCTGAAATCCATTCATCTATTTGTCGTTCCTCTAACAACAAGGGCTGACGATGATGAACTTGAGCTATGTGTTCAGCTGATTGGCAAGTTACAACAGCACATCCACTCGTTAAGTTATAGATTCCTGCAAAATAAATAAGTTCAGAACCTATATAATGAAAAAAAGGTTTTTTTTCATTTTCTGATCTTAGCCACTCAATCCAACCATTCGCTATAAAAATACAGCGCATAGATCCTTTAAAAGATGGTTTTTCAAGTAATGTTTCATGGCGACAATTGATAAGATTCATATCTTCTTTCCATTTTGGAGAATAGAACCACGTCATCATTTCTGGATTTGGCTTTAGCACTAAAACATTTTGCGATGGTGCAATATTATGGGAAGCCTTTACTTCAATTTTATATTTTTTTTTAACTGCTTCCGTATCCGAAAGTACATAACGACCACACATAATCAGACTAGTAAATCATTAATTAATTTAAGTCTATCCTGAGATTTTTTACTTGATGGTATAATTTCTAAAATCTTTTTATACGTTGCTGCAGCGCTTAATAAATCATCTTTTAACAAGTATATTTCAGCCAATCCATCAAGTGCACCAAAATGACGTGGCTCTAAAGACAAAGTTTCTTCAATATCAGATATTGATTTATTCAAGTCGCCTATTAAAAAATAAACAGTTGCCCTCTTATTCCATCCCTCTGCAAAATCAGGGCTTTCATCAATAACTTTTGAAAATAAATCAATTGCATTTTCAAACTTTCCTCTTTCCATTAATTCATTAGCATCATTAAAAATAATTTGAGTTTTTTGACTTTCAGCAATAGCCCAGATATCCCATATTTTTGATAAGATCAGGCTCGCTTCCATATT
Source organism: uncultured Pelagibacteraceae bacterium (assembly GCA_902605215.1). Classification (GTDB taxonomy): domain Bacteria; phylum Pseudomonadota; class Alphaproteobacteria; order Pelagibacterales; family AG-422-B15; genus CACNXQ01. The sequence continues at coordinate 83,770 of CACLBX010000002.1, read as the reverse complement.
ATTGTTACTTAAAAATAGTTGGTCAAACAGATTATTTAGACGACTATCTTTTTGATCAGCATCAGAAAGGTTTGAAAATAAAAAAAATACAATAAATATAAATTTTATTATTTTTATTTTTCTCATTTAATTTCTTTTCAAAACCGAAAGTTTTGATGAATAGTTTCCAAACATCTCAGACTTATTTAGGTTATTATTTCCCAATGCTAAGATTGTTTGGATGAAATGTATTAATCCTTGTTACTTTGAAGGATCGGGCACCTTTCGTAAATAAGGTTTTACAGTTTCCCATCCATCAGGATATATTTTTTCTGCATCCTCATTTTTAACCGCTGGAAGTATTACAACATCTTCTCCTTTTTGCCAGTTAGCTGGAGTTGCAACTTTATGATTTGCAGTAAGCTGCATAGAATCAATTGCTCGTAATATTTCATGAAAATTTCTGCCAGTAGCCATAGGATATGTAAGATATAGGCCAATTCTTTTATCTGGCCTTACAACAAATATTGTACGAACAGTTTCGTTATCTACAGCAGTTCTTCCCATCGATGATGAACCAGCATCACCTTCAAGCATATTAAAAAGCTTAGCGACTTTTAAATCTTCATCAGCAATGATTGGATAAGTTGGCCTGATGCCTGAAACATCTTTAATGTCGTCTAACCATTTTACATGATCTTCAACACCATCAACACTCAGTCCAATTACTTTTACATTTCTTTTATCGAATTCATCTTTCATTCCAGCCAATACCCCCAGTTCAGTAGTGCAAACAGGTGTGAAATCTTTAGGGTGCGAAAACAACACTCCCCAACTATCCCCTAGCCATTCATGAAAAGATATGTCTCCTTCTGAAGTCTTAGCTTCAAAATCTGGACACATACTATTAATTTTTAAAGTCATTGAATTCCCCTCTATTAATTTAGAATTATTATAAACAAGATTGCTTTCTGTTCAAATTTTTATAAGATATTGATTCAAAATGATTTTTAAACAACTTTTTGACGAGAAATCATCTACTTACACGTATATCGTTGCAAGCGGTAAGGGTCGCGAAGCCTTAATTATCGATCCCGTAATAGAACATACCTCCATTTATACTAATTTATTAGACGACTTAGATTTAAAACTGGTAAAAATAATCGATACCCATATTCATGCTGATCATATTTCTGCTATGGCAGAATTAAAAGAGAGAACAAATTGTGAAACCATTATGGGAGAGCACACAAAATCTGAAGTAGTTAGCTTAAAAGTAAAAGATAATGAAAAAATAAGTATAGACGGAATTGTTTTAGAAGCTCTTTATACTCCAGGACATACAGATGACTCATATTGCTTTGTTATGGAAGATCGAATTTTCACTGGCGATACACTTTTAATTAATGGAACAGGAAGAACTGATTTTCAAAATGGTAATTCCAAAGATGCCTATAATTCACTCTTTAAACGTTTATTGGTACTTCCTGAAAAGACTCTAGTTTATCCAGCGCACGACTATAAAGGCAATAAGTATTCATCTATTGGAAATGAAAAAAAAAACAACCCACGTCTTCAGGTAAATAGTGCTGAAGAATATGCTAAGATAATGGATAATTTAAATCTGGCCAATCCTCAAATGATGGATGTTGCCGTCCCTGCAAACTTAAATGGCCTGACGTTGAAAGAAATTTAATACATTATATAAAACTAATTATTTTTTACGAAAGCTTCAATATCATTTGCTAGCTGTTCAGGGATTTCCATAGGAGGCATATGTCCTACTTTCGGATATGAAATCAATTCTACATTTGGAATCTGTTCTACAAAATGATCAACAAATTTTATATCAACTAGGTTATCTTCTTCACCATGAAGAATTAGCGATGGGATATTTATTTTTCTTAAATCTAATGGATTTGCTATGAAATTGGTCTCAAGATCTTCTGCAAGCATACCAATTGCTACCCTTGTCCCTTCCATTAATATTATATCATGAAACTGATCCACAAGTTCATCTGTCACAATAGATTGATCATACACAGTCTGCGAAATTCCTTCTTTAACTAAAATTCGAGGTGTTAAAAATTCTAAAAGTCTTATAAAAAATTTTGACTCAATCAACTCAAATGCTAATGGTGGAGCATTAATCGATTGAAAATCATTAAATTCTTGATCATTAGCAAAAAAAGCAGATCCAATAATAATTAGTCCTTTCAATTGATCTAAATTACTTATTGCATACCTCCAAGCAATCATACCTCCCATAGAATGACCAACTAAATAGAATTTATCAATTTGTAATATCTCAACGACCTCTTCTATCACTTTTTCATATGCCTCTTGATTATATAGATCTGAATTAACTGCTCCTGTTAAGCCATGCGCTGGAAGATCTAAAGAAATTAGTCTGTATTCATTACTTAAATAGGGAACTAAAGGCTCGTAATTAAATAGTGATCCATTAAATCCATGAACCATTAATAAGATCTTGCCATCTAAGTTCCCTTCATCTCTAAGATGAATGGCAGAACCATCAGCTAGTTGGATAAATTGAGACGAACCATTGGCATGTTTTGCGATTATTTCACTTTTTGGGATATCAAAATAGATTGAGTTGTATAATGAGAAAACAACCAAAATAGAAAAAATTATTAGAATCCAAGAGATTATTTTTTTTGTAACAGTCATTTATATATCTAAATTATAATTATAATTTTAATATACACATTAATAAATAACTAAATCTATTATTTTTTATATATCTAAAAAAATTTGAGGAGAATGAAAATGAGTAAGAATGAAGTGAACCCTGAGACATTAAAAAAGTTACAACTTAAAGTGATGCAGGATGTATCTGCCTCAGCAATAATTCCATTAATGAGAATTGGTGATCAACTTGGCATTTTTAAAAAACTTGGTGAATTAGGTGAAGTCAGTCCAGATGATTTAGCAAGAGCAACGGCTCTTGATGAGAGATATCTGAGAGAGTGGTTGTATGCAGTTTCAGCTGCTGGTTTTGCAACATACAATGTAAAAATAAAAAAATTTTCATTAACTCCCGAGCAAGTTGCAGTTTTTGCAGATGATGATGGTCCAGCATCAATGATGGGAGCTTATGACATGCTCACTGGCGCAATACATAATGAGGGTCAGGTCAAAGAAGCCTTCAAAACTGGAGATGGCGTTGATTATAAAGATTCTTGTCCAATATGTTTTCAAGGAACTGCACGTTTCTTTAAACCTTCTTATGAAAAGAATTTAGTGACAAGTTGGCTACCAAAAATTGAAAATCTTGAAGAACGAATGAATGCAGGAGCTAGTTTTGCTGATATTGGATGTGGTTATGGATTGTCAACTATGATTATCGCTCAAACTTTTCCTAACGCCAAAGTATGTGGCTATGACATTCATGAGCCTTCAATTAAAGAAGCTGAGAAGTTAGCTAAACAAGCAGGACTGGATAACAGAATTAAATATACGACAGCTGATGCCAAAAGTTATCATGGAAAGTACGACTATATTGCATTTTTTGACTGTCTACATGACATGGGGGACCCTGTTGGAGCTGCTAAATATGCTTACGATCAACTTGAAAATAATGGATCTGTGATATTAATCGAGCCTACTGCAAATGATGAGCCACAAGATAACTTCAATCTTTTTGGACGAATGTATTATTCATTTTCAACAATAGGTTGCATACCGACTTCAAAATCACAAGAAGTTGGCTTAGCTTTAGGGGCACAAGCTGGACCCTCAAAACTAATAGATGTATTAAATGAAGCGGGTTTTAAAAATTGCAAAGTAATCAAAAAGAATGCCAGCAATATGGTAATTGAAGCACGAAAAAATTAGATTGTGAGCTTATTCTTCATAAGCAGCTATTGTAGTTCGATGTAATAGCCTTTCTTGACCCTCATAACCTCCTGTAGCTCTATGTAAAACGCTTCTATTGTCCCACATTATCAACATATCTTTTTTCCATTTGTGTTTATAAACAAACTCTTCCTGGCACTGCCATGCACTTAACTCCAACAGTAATTTCATTGCTTCTTGATTATCCATGCCATCAATGCCAATGATGTAGCCTATTGTTCCATAAATTCCTTCTCGATGTGTTTCAGGATGCTGCTTTATTATAGGATGCAATTGTTTTAAAAATGCTTCATCAGAAGCTAGAATATCCATGCTACGTCCCATTTCTCTATCCTTATCTCCATAACCTCCACCTGGTGAATAAGGTACTAGGGCTGAATGGATTGCTTGCTTACCCTCTAGTTTTTTTCTAAGTGATGATGACATTTTTTCTAATGCTAAATGCTGATTGGCGAATAAAGTATCACCACCTTGATTTGGAATAATCTTACCAAATAGGCAAGTACCAGCTGGTGGGTTTTCTTGAAAACTCCAGTCCGTATGCCAATTGTCTGCAAAAATTGGAACTTTTTCATCTGCTGTTCTTTTTACAGCAATAATATTTTTTCTTCCAACAATTGGGGCTATGAAGGGATCATCTCCAAATGAACCAAAGCAAAGAGTAATGCGCTCAAGATCATCATCATTTAAAGATTGATTTGGGAAACTTAGGACATGATGCTCTAGCCACAAATCTCTTATTTCTGAAATCTGGCTATCTGATAAATCCTTAGTTAAATCAATTCCAATGATTTCAGCACCACAAGCTTGTTCGGAAACATTTAGCTTAATACTCATAATTGGCAGATTATTCAATAAAGTTCATTTTGTAAATGTAATGAACATGGTGGGCCCACTAGGACTCGAACCTAGGACAACTCCGTTATGAGCGGAGGGCTCTAACCAACTGAGCTATGGGCCCCTTTAAATTTGTTATATACAAAAAATAAACGTATTTACAGTTTAATAAATTAGTTTTTATCTAAAAAGCTTTTGAGTAGTTTGGCTCTTGTAGGGTGCTTTAATTTTCGTAAGGCTTTGGCTTCAATCTGTCTAATTCGCTCTCTTGTAACTGAGAATTGTTGGCCAACTTCTTCTAAAGTATGATCTGAATTCATTCCAATACCAAACCGCATTCTTAGTACACGTTCTTCTCTTGGGGTAAGCGAGGACAGTATTTTAGTGGTTGTTTGTCTTAAATTAGAGTTTATCGCTGCATCGATTGGAATCACAGCATTGTCATCTTGTATAAAATCGCCTAAGTGACTGTCTTCCTCATCTCCCACGGGAGTTTCTAGACTAACTGGTTCTTTAGCAATTTTTAAAACTTTTCTTACTTTTTCAAGAGGCATATTTAGTTTGATAGAAATTTCCTCTGGGGTAGGTTCTCGGCCAATATCATTTAAGAGAAGTCTCTGCGTTCTCACAATTTTATTAATCGTTTCAATCATGTGAACAGGTATTCTAATAGTTCTCGCCTGATCTGCTATCGAACGAGTAATTGCTTGCCTTATCCACCATGTCGCATAAGTTGAAAACTTATAGCCTCTTCTATACTCAAACTTATCAACAGCTTTCATAAGTCCGATATTTCCCTCTTGAATAAGATCAAGAAACTGAAGCCCTCTATTAGTATATTTTTTAGCAATTGAGATTACTAATCTCAGATTAGCTTCAATCATTTCTTTTTTTGCAATACTTGATTCTCTTTCGCCTTTTTGAACATTACTAACAATTCTTTTAAATTCATTTAATGTTAATCCTATATTACTTGCTGATGCTCTAACCTCGTTCATAATGTTTTTGATACTATTTTTCTCTAACTTAACAAACTTTTCCCACCCCGACAGTCTTGTAATTTTTCTTAGCCAGTATGGATTATTTTCATTACCTACATACTTATCTAAAAACTCTTCTCGAGTGATCTTGTGCTGCATGGCTAAACGAAGTAATTTTCCTTCTAGTGATACGACTTCTTTATTGATTATGTAGAGCTTGTTAATCAGTTCCTCAATTTTACTTGTATTAATTTGAAGGCCCTTGATCAATTCAACAACAGCAATTTTTGACAGTTGATAATTTTTTTCTGATCTTGCTGGAAATTCTTTGCCTTTTTCTTGAAAAGCAATTTTATCTTGTTGAAGCTTTTGTAATTTTTTAAAACTTTTATTTAATTTTTTAAATGTTTCTAAAATTATAGGCTTTAGCTCCTCTTCCATTATAGCAATTGACACATTCAACTCATCATCAGAGTCTTCATATTCTTCAACTGACTGGTCCGCAGAGGTTTCTATCATCGGCTCAGTATCATCTCCATATGTTGCTGACTTTTTTTCAGCTTCTTTTCGCTTTCTAATTTCTTCCTTTTCCTCTTGTTCTTTTCTTTTTTTTGCTTCTTTAATTTTTTTACTAAGTTCTTTTTTGTTGGGAGATTCTTCAAATAAAGATTCAAGATCTATTACTTCCCTGAGGGTAATTTTTTCGTCAATAATATCGTCTCTCCAATCAAGGATTGCTTTTAATGTTAATGGACTTTCACACAATCCAGAAATCATAGCTTCCTGTCCAGCCTCAATCCTTTTAGCAATAGCTATTTCGCCTTCACGTGAAAGAAGGTCAACTGTACCCATTTCTCTAAGATAGAGTTTTACCGGGTCATCTGTTTTTTCTGTCCCTGTTTTACTACCAGCAGTATCTTCTTCTTTATCGTCATCATTATCTGAGTCATCTGAGTCAATAATATCAAATCCTGCTTGTGACAACTTAGTTGTATATTGCTCAATTTGTTCAGAAGTAAATTTATCTTCTGGAAATGATTTTTTTATTAGTTCATTTGTTAGATACCCGTCTTTCTTACCCTGCTTGATTAACTTCTTTATAATAGACTTTTCTAAATCTAAAACAGGTCCATCCTGATCGATTGGTTGCGATGTAATAATTTCAAGTGATTGCTTTACCTGCTTTTTTTTTCTGCCGCGTTTTTTCATATCAATTTTTTGCCAAACTCTCTTTTTTAATTTTTAAAAAATTTTCATAGCTTTCCTGATCCATATTCTGCTCTAAATCTTTGAAAGCTTGTGACAGATCATTTTTCTCAAGTAGCTTATTGTGCAAGTCAAGTAATCCTAAAAAGCTTTTTTCAACTGTTTCAAAATCACTTTTTATGACTGATCTGTAAGTTTTAATCAAATTAGACTTATATATAAGTGCAATTTCAGCTTTGAGCCCCTTATCTAGTAAATATGACTTAAAGTCAAAATTTTCAAGATCTTTATCTGAATTTATTGATCCAAATTCAATGATTTCTGACACTAAATTTGCTAATTTAAGGTTATTAAAGCTAATTCTTCCCAGTTCCTCAATATACTTAAATAAAAGTAACGGGTTCTCAATAACATGCATTAAAATAATTTTTTCTCTGATGACTGAGTCGTGACTAGATTGATTAACCCTATCACTATTAGTAATCTCTTTTGAAACTTTATTATCAATATAACGAGAGTATGAAGCATTCTTTTGAAAATGCGGTCTTTTGAGGACATTAATTTTATCATTAAATTCTTTAATATAATAATCTCTTACAGTTTGGTTCTCAATTTTACTTGTAATTGACTTAATTCTTTTTTCAAATCCAGCCTTTTTCTCAGGGGTTGAAATATCATTTTTTTCTAATTCTACCTTCCAAATAAATTCTGATAGAGAATATGAATTGTTTATAACCTTCTTAAAATCATCTGGACCATTTTTTAATAAAAAATCATCGGGGTCATAATCACTTGGTAATATGCAAAACCTCGCTGATAGGTCTGGTGATATATTGCTTAAAGCTAAAACCGCAGCTCGCTCTGCTGCTTTTTGACCAGCTTCATCCCCATCAAACATAATAATTGGGCTACTGCATACTTTCCATGCTCTTTGTAATTGGTAACTGGTGAGTGCAGTACCTAAAGGAGCAACTGTAGTCTTAAAGTTATTTTGAAATAGGGATATGACATCCATATAACCTTCAACTACAATTAAATTTTCAACTTTTCTATTCTCCTCAATTGCCAAATTAAGATTAAATAAGTTTAAACTCTTTTTAAAAATTGGACTATCGGAAGAGTTTATATATTTAATATTTGAATTATCTATAGCTCTTCCTCCGAATGCAATTAAGTTTGATTTATAATCTTTAATCGGAAACATAAGTCTATTTCTGAAAAAATCGTAATATTCATTTTCTTTATGTTTTGATTTTTTTATAAGTCCTAATGACAGAGCATCTTCGATATTTACTCCAATTTTTTTTAAATGAAGATAAAGTTCATTGCTTTTAGATCCTGCAAATCCCAACTCAAACTTTTCCCACATATCAGGGTTGACTTGTCTTTTATCCAAATATTTCTTAATTCCCTCACTCTGTTTCAGCATTGACGTGTAAAATTTATTTGCCTCAATCATAATATTTCTCAGACTTGCATAATTATTTTCAACATAATTAGAGTCCTTTATAATTCCAGATTCAGGGTTTAGACCTGCCTGATTAGCAAGATACTCAATTGAATCAGGATAAGACATATTTTTATGCTTCATAAGAAATGAAAATATATCTCCGTGTTCTGCGCTACTGAAACAATGAAAAAACTCCTTATCATCATTGACTGTAAATGATGGCGTCTTCTCATTTTTGAATGGGCTTAAGCCAACATATTCATTTCCGCGTTGAGTTAATTTTACAAATTTACCAACAACTTCAGAAACTCTGAGTCTTGACTTGATTTCAGAAATAAATTCTTTTGAGTATCTGGGCATCAATTAAGTATAGTACCTAATTACAGGAAAAAATAGTTAGCAAATTACAACTAATTTTGCAGCTTTTCCTTTATTAATTTGCTTGCAAGAGACATGTCTAATGAAGAAGAGCTGTTATCTTTAAGATATTTAATTACTTTACCGATTTCTTTAAGACTTGAAGCTTCTGTTACACTAATTGCTTTATCACATATTGTGGCTGTTTCTTCTTCACTTAGCTGTCTTGGCAAAAATTCATTGATAATTGTGATTTCTAATTTCTCTTTTTCCGCTAACTCAGTCCGACCTGCTTTTTCAAACATATCGATCGAATCATTTCGTTGCTTAACCATTTTTTTTAAAAGTTGTATGATTGCATCTTCTAGTATTTCTGAGTCTTCACCAGAAGAGCGGCTGGCAATTTCTTTATCTTTAATTGCGGCTATTATTAACCTTAATGTATGTAATCTCTCTTTATCACCATTTTTCAGTGCCTTTGACAATTCATTTGTGATTATATCTTTCATACAGACGAATAAGAAAACTACATCAACTAATCTTAAGTATCAATAAAAGTTAAAATAATATTTTATTATCTTACTATTGCATCGAGCATTCATTTGCCTTAAATTCCAATAAATCTAGAATCATTTTCTTATGTTAAAGACGAATAGGTTGAAAAAAGATCGCATAACCGCTCGATCTAAACCTATTTTAGGACAGCTTATTCTAGAAGACGGTACTTCCTTCGAGGGTTTAAAAATTGGATCAGATATCAATTCTATTGGCGAAGTTTGTTTCAATACCTCAATGACCGGTTATCAAGAAATTATTACTGATCCATCATACGCAGGTCAAATAATTAATTTTACATTTCCTCACATTGGAAATGTTGGGACAAATTTTGAAGATAATGAGTCATCAATTTCTTATGCAAAAGGAATAATAATTAATTGTGATATTTCCGATCCATCTAACTTTAGATCTATACAGCATTTAGATAAATGGCTTAAAAAAAAAGGTATTCCTGGATTATGCAATATAGATACAAGATCAATTACCAATAGAATAAGATCTAAGGGGGCTCCAAAAGGAGGAATTGTTAAAAAACTTATAAATAAACGTCATGAAAAAAAATTTCTCTCAGAAGTAAAAAAATGGCAGGGACTTAACAATCTTGATCTTGCAATTGAAGTAACACGCAAAAAAATTCAGAAATTTAAAAGTAAATCAAAGTCAAAATTAAACATAGTAGCAATCGATTATGGCATGAAGCAAAATATCTTAAATTGCCTGCTTGAATTAAATATAAATGTAATTGTTGTTCCTGCAAATACTACATCGGATGAAATATTAGAATATAATCCTAATGGGATTTTTTTATCAAATGGTCCTGGTGATCCAAAAGCTACGGGTAAATATGCTATACCAACCATAAAAGATTTAATTCATCAAAAGATTCCCATCTTTGGGATCTGTTTAGGGCATCAATTAATATCTCTCGCGCTTGGCGCTAAGACAAAAAAAATGTTTCAAGGTCATCGAGGGGCTAATCATCCTGTTCAAAATTTAGAAAACAATAAGGTAGAGATAACATCTCAAAACCATGGTTTTGTAGTTACTGAAAATTCTATCCCTAAAAATGTTAAGATTACGCATAAATCTTTATTTGATGGCAGTGTTGAGGGTATAGAGCATAAAAATAAAAAGATTTTTGCAGTTCAGTACCATCCAGAAGCAAGTCCTGGTCCTCATGATAGTCAGTATCTTTTTCAAAAATTTAAAAGGATGATTAACAGTAATGCCTAAAAGAAATGATATTAAATCAATACTGGTGGTGGGCGCTGGACCAATCATTATAGGGCAAGCATGTGAATTTGATTATTCAGGTACTCAGGCCTGCAAAGCATTAAGAGAAGAAGGGTATAGAGTAATTTTAATTAATTCTAATCCCGCTACTATAATGACTGACCCTGATACAGCTGATGCAGTTTATATTGAACCAATTACACCTGAAATTGTAACTAAGATAATAGCCAAAGAAAAACCTGATGTAATGTTGCCAACTATGGGGGGGCAGACAGCATTAAATATTGCTATAGCTCTTTCTAATAATGGCACCCTTAAAAAATATAATGTTGAGCTCATAGGAGCAAATCTTAAAGCCATAAAAAAAGCTGAAGAAAGAGAGAGATTCTACAAGGCAATGATAAAGATAGGTCTTGAATGTCCTCGAGCAGAAATAGCTCGAAATTTTAAAGATGCAAAAAAAGCCCTAAAAAAAATTGGACTTCCAGTAATTGTTAGACCTTCTTTTACTTTGGGAGGGACAGGAGGAGGCATTGCAACAACTGAAAAGCAATTTGATGAAATAGCCAATTCAGGACTTTACAGTTCTCCTATTAGTGAAATTTTAATTGAAGAGTCTGTTGCTGGTTGGAAAGAATATGAAATGGAAGTTGTCAGAGATCGAAATGATAATTGCATTATTATTTGCTCAATTGAAAATATAGACCCTATGGGAATTCATACAGGCGATTCCATTACTATTGCGCCTGCACTAACATTAACAGATAAAGAATTTCAAATTATGAGGAATGCCTCCATAGCTTGTTTGAGAGAAATTGGAGTTGAAACTGGCGGTTCCAATGTTCAATTCGCTGTAAATCCAAAAAATGGTCGTCTGGTTATTATTGAAATGAACCCTAGGGTGTCAAGATCATCAGCCTTAGCTTCTAAAGCTACAGGATTTCCAATTGCTAAAATTGCTGCAAAGCTTGCGGTAGGATATACTTTAGATGAATTAAGAAATGAAATTACAAAAGTAACTCCTGCTTCCTTTGAGCCAACAATTGACTACGTAGTAACAAAAATTCCAAGATTTACTTTTGAAAAATTCCAACTCACACAACCACTTCTTTCTAGTTCAATGAAATCTGTAGGTGAGGTCATGGCCATAGGCAGATCATTTCCCGAATCACTTCAAAAAGCAATGAGATCTCTTGAAATTGGATTAGATGGCCTTGATGAAGTAAAAACAAATATAAATAATAAAAAACTAAATAAAAAAAATATAATCAGTGAACTCAATAAGCCTTTAGCAGATCGTCTCTTGCTTATTGCACAGGCTTTGCGTTTCGGTATTTCAGTCAAAGATATTTATAATGCTTCAAAGGTTGATAAATGGTTTATTGAACAAATTAAGCGAATTGTAGATAAAGAGATTGAACTTAAGTCAAAAGGGCTTCCAAAAAAACCTGAGGAGATTTTAAAAATTAAAGCACTAGGGTTTTCAGATAAAAAAATATCTCAATTATGTGGGTTGAGTGAAGATAGAATATTTGACTTAAGGAAAAAAAATAAGATATTCCCTGATTTCAAGAGAATTGATACCTGTGCAGCTGAATTTAAATCAATGACTCCTTACATGTATTCGACATATTCAAAAAATTATCTCAATGGGGATACCTGCGAGTCTAACCCATCAAACAAGAAGAAAGTAATCATATTGGGAAGTGGCCCAAACAGAATTGGTCAAGGAGTTGAATTCGATTATTGTTGTTGTCACGCGTCATTTGCACTTAAAGAGCTTAAATATGAGACAATTATGATAAATTGTAATCCAGAAACAGTATCAACGGATCCGGATACAAGCGATCGACTTTATTTTGAACCACTCGCTGAAGAGAATGTATACGACATAATATTAAAAGAAAAAACTAAAGGTAAATTGCTCGGTGTCATTGTACAGTTTGGAGGCCAGACCCCTCTTAAACTAGCGTCATTTTTAAATAAGATGAGAATTCCAATTCTTGGAACATCAAAAGACTCCATTGATGCTGCTGAAGATAGAGAGAAATTTAAAAAAATTTCAGAAGACTTAAATCTTTTACAACCTGCAAATGGCATAGCCTTTTCAGAAAAACAAGCTTTTGCAGTCATTGATAAAATTGGATTTCCTGCTGTCATTCGGCCATCATATGTTTTAGGGGGTAGAGCAATGGAAATTGTTCATAATAAAGATGAGCTCAAGAAATATTTTAAAGAAGCGGTTATTGTATCAGGTGATAGTCCAGTACTAATAGATCATTATTTGAAAGACTCAATTGAGGTTGATGTAGATGCTGTGTCTGATGGAAAAAAAGTAATTATTGCAGGTATTATGGAACATATTGAAGAAGCGGGAATACACTCAGGTGACTCGACCTGCACACTTCCTCCTTATTCTTTGTCAGAAAAAATTATAAAAGATATTGAAAAACAAACAAAAAAACTTGCAATAGCACTTGATGTAAAAGGTCTTTTAAATATTCAATTTGCTATACAAAACAATAATATCTTCCTTTTAGAAGTTAACCCTAGAAGTAGTAGAACAGTTCCTTTTGTTGCAAAAGCAACAGGAAACCCAGTTGTTAAGATTGCACTAAATGTTGCAATGGGTAAGAAATTAAATAAGAGAGATTTCAAAGAAAGTAAAAAAGAATACATTTCAATTAAGGAACCCGTGTTTCCTTTCAAAAGATTTCCAAATGTTGACACAATATTAGGTCCTGAGATGAAGTCGACAGGAGAAGTCATGGCGATTGATAAATCATTTGAAGCAGCATTTATCAAATGCCAATTAGCATCATCAAACCCTCTTCCAAAAAAAGGTAATTTATTCGTATCCGTTAAGAATTCTGATAAACCAAAAATAGTACCCATTGTTAGATCCTTTCAAAAACTTGGATTTAAAATTAAGGCTACGCATGGCACAGCTTCATATTTGATGGATCAAGGAATTAGTGTAAATAAAATTAATAAAGTATCACAAGGTTCGCCTCACATTGTAGAAGATTTATTAGATGAGAAAATAGATATACTGATCAATACAACAGAGGGTAGGAAATCTATAAATGACTCCTTTAGCGTGAGAAGAACGGCGCTGATGAAAAGTCTGCCCTACTTTCTAACAATATCTGGAGCACGAGCAGCAATAAATTCTATCAAAGAACTACGAAATAATGATCTTGATGTAAATCCAATTACTAGCTTTCACTAGTCTAAAGGAACGTTGCCCAGTTTCTTAGTATTCTTTATTACAAATGCAGTTTTAACACTTGAAATATTCTCATTGGGTGTGATGTTTTGAGTCAAAAAATCATTAAATTCATTCATATTTTTAACAACACATTTTAAAATAAAGTCAATTTCGCCATTAAGCATAAAGCACTCCCTTATCGCTTCCCATCCCCATATCTGTTTTTCAAAGGCACTCAGGCTCTCCTCATTCTGGTTCTTTAGACTGATAAAAATCCATGCTGTTAAGTCATATCCTAATTTTGTTGGATCAAGGTTAGCTCTAAATCCATCAATATAGCCATTGTCTTCTAAGTCACGCACTCTTCTAAGGGTCGGAGGCGGTGACATACTAATTTTTTTTGAAAGATCTAGATTGGATATTCTTCCCTCATCTTGAAGTATCCTTAGTATTTTTAAATCTACACTATCAAGCGTTTTTTTTACCATCAATATACGGGCCACTCTGTTTCAAACGTTACATAATTTAATTGTAAGCATCGTCTTTCATTTTTGATATATTTTTTTTCTAATCCATGCCATGAGTCTTTTTCTGAAGTAAAAATATACCCAAAATTATTTCTATAAGGTAAGGTCTTTGCAACTTTAAGGTCAGGAGTGTAAAAATCAGTTCCAAGATTTTCGTTTTCTCCATACCTATTAACAAATAAAATTGACGACATTAATTTCTCTTTTATATCGCAATGAGGCTCAAGCCAAAAACCATTTTTATCAGCAATTACTTCAACCCTTACAAAGGAATTTGATAAATTTCTGTTAATCATTTTTGAAATTAAATCCGTACACTCCTTTGATTGCATCTCTTTTACAAGTTTATACAATTCAGGATAATCAGAAGAATTTTCCTTTGTAATGAAAACTCTTAATTTACTTAAAAGATTATTTCCTGTTTTGTCGCCTGCTCTAGTTCCATCAAATATCACATCACCCTCTGGAAATTTGATATCATAAACCTCGTCTATTAAAGTTTCTGACAATGGATTTTCCAATGTCCAGTGATTGAAAGGTTCTTTAAAATGACTTAAATCGTTCGTTAGAGCATTAACTAGTGACATTATTGATTACTATATCTTTCATTAATTGTTTTGGCTACTTCCGTTGTTTCATTTTCATAAGAATTAGAATGATCCTCTAATCTATCTGATAATATTTTTACATAATTTTTTTTGACCAAAGTTGATATAAAACTTTCAATTCGATTATTTCTTTTTGATGTAGGTAACTTGTATATAAAAACTGGTTTTTTTGCAGACACTGATTCAGATATGATTGAAACTGAGTCTGAAGTACAGATTAGGTATTTTGAGTAGTACATAAGAGCTAAGTAAGGATTCTCTTTTCCTTCCCAAACAATATTTTGTTTTGAGTATTTCTTTTTTAAATAATCTTTTATAAATTCGTCTGTCCTTCTTGAAAAAACAATAAACATTTGGACATTATTATTATTCATCACTTTGTCTAGAGTCTTTGCTAATTCGATAACATTAGATTGATCAAATTTATAATTTCTGCTTTTACCACCAATAAAAACTGTGCAAATTGGTTTTTGAATTGATCCAAAACTATCCTTCATTTCCTCTGCATGCTTTACTAACAGTTTGGGCGTTATATGATTTATAGCAAGATCAGTAGTTATAACATTCTGCCCATAAATCTTATCGTGAGACGGCACAACTACTACATCAAAATTATTTGTATTTATTTTTGGGTTCTGAATATGAATAGAGAAAATCGGACTATCAGATTTTTTTTTAATAAATAGTGAGGCATAGATACTTCTTTTGCCACACGAAATCAATATATCAGGAGCTTTTCCATCTAAACTAAACTCTTCCAAATTCTTGAACATCTTATTAGACAAAGGCAATAAATTAACTGGCAGCTTATTCCATGGAAAATTAAGTTTTACCTCTTTCAGTTCATAGCTTACATTAAGTGCTTCAGCAAGGCCTCTGACTTGACTAATCATGCCAGCTGAGCCATCGGTTAAACACCATGCTAACTTGTTAGTCTTGAAATTATTCATTTAGATATTATCTAGAATCTTAATATATATAAAATTCTTTAAATTAACTCGATAATATATAAATTATACTAAAAGCCAAATGCATTCAAAAGTTCTCATAATAGGTTCAGGGCCTGCAGGGTACACGGCTGCCATTTACGCTGCGCGAGCTATGTTGGAACCTACACTTGTACAGGGAATTCAGCCAGGAGGTCAATTAACAATTACTACTGATGTAGAAAATTACCCTGGTTACGGGGATGTAATACAAGGACCTTGGCTAATGGAGCAAATGGAGGCTCAAGCAAAAAATGTTGGAACAAAAATAATCAGCGATATTATTGATAGTGTAGATTTTAAATCAACACCTTTTAAAGCCATGAGTGAGTCTGGCAAAACTTATACCGCCGACTCAGTAATCATTTCGACGGGTGCGCAAGCAAGATGGTTAGGCCTAGACTCTGAAAAGAAATTTCAAGGTTACGGAGTTTCTGCCTGCGCTACATGTGATGGCTTTTTCTTTAAAGAAAAAAAAGTTGCTGTTATTGGTGGTGGCAATTCAGCTGTTGAAGAGGCTTTATATTTAACTAATTTTGCATCAACAGTTTATTTAATACACAGAAGAGATGAGTTGAGAGCCGAAAAAATACTTCAAGATAGATTATTTAATAATGAAAAAGTTAAATGTATCTGGGACCATCAATTGCAAGATATTCTAGGAGACGAAGATCCTCTCAATGTGAAAGGTATCAAAGTCAAAAATGTTAAAACAAACGAGATACAAGATATCGAATTAGACGGAGTGTTTATTGCAATAGGACATGATCCTGCTACACAGATTTTTAAAAATCAAGTTGAGATGGATAATGAAGGATATATTATCACAAAACCTGACTCAACCTTAACAAATGTTAACGGAGTTTATGCTGCAGGAGATGTAAAGGATAAAACATATCGTCAAGCAGTGACTGCAGCTGGCATGGGATGTATGGCTGCGCTTGAAGCAGAAAAGTTTCTAGCAGAAAAATCCTAAATTATTTCAAATTTTCTAAATAAACCCGCATGCGAGAACATGCTTCTTCTAAATTTTCATCTGAAGTAGCATAAGAAATTCTAAAATATCCCTCAAGTCCAAACGCAGACCCTTGCACTACAGCAACTCCTGCTTGCTCTAGTAACGAAGTTGTAAATTCTTGATCGTTACTAATTATTTTACCAGAATCATCAGTCTTACCAATAACACCCTGGCATGAAGGAAATACATAAAAGGCACCTTCAGGTTTTCTGCATGAAATTCCATTCATACTGTTCAATTCAGAGATTAGGTTGTCTCTTCTTTTCTTAAATACCTGTGATCTCTCAGCTATAAAAGAATTATCGCCATTTAAGGCCTCCACTGCAGCTGCCTGACTTATTGAAGTGGGGTTACTGGTTGACTGGGATTGTAATTTACCCATTGCTTTAATCAAGTCCTGATTTCCTCCAGCATAACCTATTCTCCATCCCGTCATGGCATAAGCCTTGCTCACGCCATTTAGAGTTAGAGTACGATCCTTTAGAAAAGGGGCAACACTTACAAGAGTATGAAACTGAACATCATCATAGATTAGATGTTCGTATAAATCGTCAGTCATAATATTAACGTGGGGATGATTCTCGAGAACTTTCGATAAGGCGATAAGCTCATCTCCTGTGTAACATGAACCCGTAGGATTAGAAGGTGAATTCAAAATAAACCACTTTGTTGATTTATTAATCGCTTTTTCAAGTTGATCAGGAGTAATTTTAAAGCCTGTTTCTTCGCCGCATGTAACGATTATGGGCTTTGCATCAAAATAATTTACTACATCAGGATAGGTTACCCAATAAGGCGCAGGAATTATAACTTCATCTAATGAATCTAGAGTCACCGCCATTGCATTAAAAATAATTTGCTTACCTCCTGTTCCCACAGAAATTTCATTTAGTCCGTAGTCCAAATTATTTTCTCTTTTGAATTTTGACTGAATAGCTTCTTTTAGTGCAGGTGTTCCATCAACTGCTGTATATTTTGTATCGCCCTGTTTGATTGCATCAATAGCCGCTTTCTTAATGTTATCAGGAGTATCGAAATCAGGTTCTCCTGCTCCTAAACCAATTATATCTTTGCCTTCTGCCTTTAACTCCCGGGCTTTCTGAGTAACTGCCATAGTAGCTGAAGGCTTTATTCGTTTGATGCTTTTAGATAGAGTTACCAATGTTTTTTCTCCAATAATTGTTATTTGATTAATCAGCAATTATATTACAAATTAAGTATACTCAACTAAAATTGAAAAAATAGAAAATAAATGCCTAATACTGAGCTACTAAAAGTCACATCTGAATATAGTCCTGCGGGAGACCAGCCTCAGGCCATTGAAGAAATTGTTAAAAGCATTAATGGCAATGAAATGGAGCAAGTATTACTGGGAGTAACAGGATCAGGTAAAACATTCACCATGGCAAAAATTATAGAGAGAGTACAAAGACCAACATTGATTCTTGCTCCAAACAAAACGTTAGCCGCTCAACTGTATGGTGAGATGAAATCATTTTTTCCAAATAATGCTGTTGAATATTTTGTCTCGTATTATGATTACTATATTCCCGAAGCTTACGTTCCAAGATCAAATACTTATATAGAAAAGGAAGCGTCAATTAATGAACAAATTGATCGCATGCGACACTCAGCTACACAGTCATTACTTGAGAGAAAAGATGTCATTATTGTTGCAAGTGTATCATGTATTTATGGAATTGGTTCAGTTGAAACATACCGGTCTATGACCATAAAGCTTGAAAAAAATCAAAAAATTGGACGCAATGAAATAATACAAAAACTAATCACTCTTCAATACACACGTAATGATACAGATTTCCATCGAGGCACTTTCAGAGTTAGAGGAGACCTTATAGAAATTTTTCCCTCTCATTATGAAGACAGGGCATGGAAATTATCACTTTTTGGTGATGAGCTTGAGACAATTAATGAATTTGATCCCTTAACGGGAAAGAAAACCGATGAACTAGAAACGATTAAAATATATGCGAATAGTCACTATGTTACTCCAAGGCCTACATTACAAACTGCAATTAAACAAATCAGAAAAGATTTAGAGCTCAGAGTTCCAGAATTTAAAAAAGAAAATAAATTAATTGAAGCTCAACGCATAGAAGAAAGAACACGTTTTGATTTAGAAATGATTGAAGCAACGGGAAGTTGCCCAGGGATTGAAAATTACTCTAGATACCTGTCTGGCAGGAATCCAGGTGAAGCGCCACCAACGCTATTTGAGTACTTGCCCGAAAATTCATTATTATTTGTAGATGAAAGCCATGTAACAATCCCACAACTTGAGGGCATGTATAAAGGCGATAGAAGCAGAAAAACAACACTTTCAGAATATGGATTTAGACTGCCTTCGTGCCTTGATAACAGGCCATTAAAATTTGAAGAATGGGAAATGATGAGACCTCAAAGTCTTTTTATTTCTGCCACACCAGGGCCTTGGGAAATGCAAAAAACTCAAGGTGTATTCACTGAACAAATCATAAGACCGACTGGACTTATAGATCCAGATATTGAGATCCGACCTGCTAAAACACAAGTTGAAGACCTTATTTCAGAATGTAAAAAAATCATTGATATGAAGTATAGAGTCTTGGTTACAACTTTGACCAAACGGATGGCTGAAGATTTATCAGAGTACATGCACGAGAATGGCATTAAAGTAAAGTATATGCACTCAGACATCGATACCTTAGAAAGAATAGAAATAATTAGAGATTTAAGAAAAGGTATGTTCGATGTTCTGGTTGGAATTAATTTACTTAGAGAAGGACTCGATATACCTGAGTGCGCATTAGTAGCTATTCTTGATGCTGATAAAGAAGGGTTCTTAAGGTCTGAAAGATCGCTTGTTCAAACTATTGGAAGAGCAGCTCGTAATGTCGATGGCAGGGTGATTCTTTATGCTGATAAAAAAACAGAAAGTATTAAAAAAGCAATAAAAGAGACTGATAGAAGAAGAGAAATTCAAAAAAAATTTAATCTTGAAAATAAGATCACTCCTGAATCTATTAAAAGAGATATCAGTGATATTTTAGAGAGTATATATGAAAATGACAGGGTGAGTGTTGAATTAGATGGTGAGAATAAGAATCTTGTAGGAGATAATTTGCAAAAGCATATCAAAGGGCTTAAAAAGAACATGATTGATTTAGCCGATGACTTAAATTTCGAGGAAGCCGCAAAATTAAGAGATGAAATAAAAAGACTCGAAAATAATCAGTTAGAATTACCATCTAATAATCTTGGACAATATAAAAAGAACAGAAGAAGCAAAAGGAAGTATTTTACATAAATGTTTGTCGATATTTTAATTTTATTGGTTGGACTTGTACTCTTGCTTTATAGCGCTGACATGATGATAAATTCCTCTGATTCAATCGCAAAAAAATTTCAACTATCGCCTATTCTTATAGGACTAACAATTGTTGCGTTCGGTACATCAGCCCCCGAACTAGTTATTACTTTATTTGCAGCTTTTAAAGAAATCCCAGCTACAGATGCTATAATTGGAAACATTATTGGCTCAAACATTGCTAATATTTTACTTATTTTAGGCACTGCTTCACTTTTTTTTAAAATAGATTTAAGTAATATTGGACCTAAGGATAATAGTTTTTTGCTAATACTGACATCCTATTTTGCAACAATGTTCTATATTGCAAGCTCTTTAAACTTTACAATTATTATTGGATTAATAGTTTTTGTAATACTTTTTTTGAACCTGCTTAAAAATTATGAGTCTAATAATGAAGAACTAAAATTCAAAGAATTTAGTAAAAGAACCTACGTAATTCTCTTATTTTCATTTATTGGCATCTTTATTGGTGGAAAAATATTTTTAGACAGTTCACTTAGTATATTCACAACTTTTGGATTAGAAGAGACAATAATAGGAATATCTATTTTAGCAATTGGCACCTCACTTCCTGAGCTAGCTACTGTAGTAATTTCTTACATAAGAAAAAAAGGTTCTATTGGTATCGGTAACATTATTGGAAGCAATATAATGAATATTCTTTTTGTTTTCTTGCCAGGTGCAATAATAATTAAATCAAGAAACTTAGATTTTTCATTAGAAAATACAGATTTAATACATCTTAATGTTTTGATATTAGTGACATTAATCATTACAGCAATGTCATTATTAAAAATGAAATTGAATAAAATATTTGCTTTGGGTTTTCTAGTGTCATATGTGGTATATATAACTTATTCAGTATCATGAAAAAACAAACTATTTTAATTACTGGAGGTGCTCAAAGAATTGGTAAAGCCATTGCTTTAAGTTTGAGGAATAATAATCTAAATTTTGTGATTCATTATAATAGCTCTATTAAAGAGGCAAAAGATTTAAAAAATAGTCTGATAAAATCTGGAAATCAATGCGAAATAATTAAGTGCGATTTAAGTAAACCAGGTCAAGTTTCAAAAATAATATTAAAATCAAAAAAAATTTATGGATCAGTTGATTTTCTTGTTAACAATGCTTCTCTATTTTTAAATGACAATATTGAAACACTCAATGATGGCTTGTGGTACGATCATATGAATATAAATTTGTATGCGCCTTTGATATTATCCAAAGAATTCAAAAAGCACTTACCAAAAAACTCCAACGGGCATATCATAAATATTTTAGATCAAAATGTAGTCAACGCTGATACTTCATTTCTTTCTTACTCAATTGCAAAGGCTGCTCTTTATGCAGCAACGCCAATATTAGCTAAATCTTTTGCTCCAAATATTAGAGTTAATTCAATTGGTCCCGGACCAACTTTAAAAAATATTCATCAATCAAAGAAACACTTTGATAGGTCGTTAAAAAATACAATTTTAAAGATTGGTTCACCTCCGGAAGAAATAGCAAAATCAGTTAAATTTCTGCTTGAATCAAAGTCAATTACAGGTCAATTTATAGCCGTTGACGGGGGGGAGCATTTATCATGAATCATAAAAATGTACTAAAAATTAGCGATTTAAAATCAAATACGGATTTAGTAGATCCGTTGTCAGGGTATGATTTGATATTTTTAAATGATTTCATGATTGACGCAAACATTGGTGTCTACAAACATGAAAAGTTGAAACGACAGCCACTTAGAATAAATGTTATTGCTAAAGTTAAAAACCCTAAAACAATTAATGACAGCAGATTACAAAGTGTTGTTTGCTATAATCAAATATCAAAAAAAATTAAAAAAATTATAGGTGCTGGACATACAATTCTTCTTGAGAAGTTAGCTGAAAAGATATTTCAAGAATGTTTCAAAAATAAAAGAATTGAGACAATGAAAATTAGGCTAGAAAAATTAGACGCAATAAAAGAGGCTGCGAGTGCTGGTATTGAAATTGAGCGCTCACGCGCTTAAAAATGAATAGTACAGAAAATCTAAAAGAAATTATAAATCAATCCCCTACTTGTGCAGGCATTTATAAAATGCTGAATGAAAAAGATGAAATACTTTATGTAGGCAAAGCAAAGAATATTCAAAATCGCCTTAAAAGTTACCTGAATGGTAACAATTTATCAAACCGCATAAAAAGAATGGTCAGTAAAATATCAACTATTGACGTTGTAATTACACAAACTGAAAAAGAAGCATTGCTTTTAGAGGCAAATTTAATCAAGAAACTAAAGCCACCATTTAATATACTTCTTCGTGACGACAAATCGTTTCCTTATATCTTTATTAACCATGAACAGGAATATCCACAAATTACAAAACATAGAGGTAAGCAAAAATTTAAAGGAAAGTATTTTGGGCCATTTGCAACAATTAACTCTCTTAATTATACATTAAAAATATTACAGAAAGTTTTCTTACTGCGTTCATGTGATGACACAATATTTGAAAATAGATCAAAACCCTGCCTTCTTTATCAAATTGAACGATGCAGCGGTCCTTGTGTAAATGATACAATTAATAAAAAAGACTACAATTCAACAGTTAAAAATGCTGAGAATTTTCTTTCAGGCCATCACAGTACTCTACAGGCAGAGCTTTCAAAGAAGATGGAAAGAGAAAGTGAAATTTTGAATTATGAAAAGGCTGCAAGTTATAGAGATAAAATTGAAGCTTTAACTCAAATACAAAGTCAACAGAATATAAACTTGCATGACATTAAAAATACTGACGTAATATCTATTTCAAGAAAAGGAAACAAATCTTGCGTGCAAGTATTTATATACAGATCAGGCCAGAATTGGGGGAATAGATCATACTTTCCAAAACATGGAGAAGAAGTTGAAACTTATGAAATATTGGAGAGGTTTATAGTTGATTTTTACACAAAGTACTCACCTCCAAAAAATGTACTCATAAATACTCCCATTAATAATTCTAAACTCATTAAAAACTCTCTAAAATCGATTTATTCTTATCAAACAAATTTTTCAATCCCGAAACAAGGTAAAAAATTAGAAATCATTAATTATGCAATAAGGAATTCTGAATTATCACTAAAAAATCATATTACCCAGTCGTTCTCTGATAAAGAAAATTTAAAAGCCTTAAAAAAAGATTTAGGAATTACCCATGATATTAATCGAATAGAAGCTTTTGATAACAGTCACTTATTTGGCAAAAATGCTGTTGGAGCCATGATTGTATTTTCAAACGAAGGTTTTGATAAAAAATCTTATAGAAAATTTAATATTGATTCAAACAAGGTTAAACCTGGGGACGACTATGGCATGATGCGGCATGTTCTAGAGAGAAGATTTTCTTCTGAAGCAATAAAAAATCAAAAAAAATATCAAAATTTACCTGAGCTGCTCATAATAGATGGTGGCAAAGGCCATTATGATCTGGCTAAAAAAATATTAGATGAGAAAAATTTAAATAAAATTAAATTAGCGTCAATTTTTAAGGGCGAAGGAAGAAAGGAGAGCCTAGATCAGATTATTTTCAATGATAAGAAAAATTATATAAGGAAAGATACACCTTCATTTTTCTTTATGCAAAGACTCAGAGATGAATCACATAGATATGCTATTGGCGCTCACAGAGACAAAAGAAAAAAAGAAATGCACACATCAGAATTAGAGCCAATTGAAGGCCTAGGACGAGTAAGAAAAAAGCTACTACTGAATCATTTTGGATCAATTAAAAATATTAAAACTGCATCATCTCAAGATATTATGAAGGTTAAGGGAATAAGCAGGTTGCTATCAGAAAAAATATATGCTTACTTTAATGATTGATGTCCAAGTTACCAAATATATTAACAATTTCAAGAATAGTACTGCTTCCAGTCCTAATAATATTAATTTTTTCTGATTCAAATTTAATAAATTTCTTATCAATAGTTTTATTTATTGTGATGTCAATTACTGATTATCTTGATGGTTTAATTGCTAGAAAGACAAAAAATACATCAAACTTTGGAAAAATGCTTGATCCCATCGCTGATAAACTCTTTGTAGTTCTTATCTTGATTACTTTTATTTCAGATAGCATATTGTTAGGAATACATCTGATACCTGCGTATCTAATTATAGCTAGAGAAATATTTATTTCTGGCTTGAGAGAATATGCATCAAGTAATGATAACAAAAAAGAAATACCTGTATCAAATTTAGGTAAATATAAAACTGCAGCTCAAATGAGCAGCTTATTTTTGATACTCTTAGCTGATGTATACAGTAGTTTATTATTAATTAACAATTTTGGCATAGCGCTTTTGTGGATTGCCATGATAGCGTCGTTATATAGTGGTTATCAATACTATAGAAAAATTTTTTAACTAAGATCTTACTAAATCGTGATAATCTTGCATGAACTGAAAATTTTGACTTTCATCGCCAGTCTTAAATTGAATACTATCAATTGATTGTATTGGAGTAATTTCAGCGGCTGTCCCGGTTAAAAAAGCCTCTTCATAGTTAGCCATTTCATCCGGCATTATATGTTTTTCCTCAACTGAGAATCCTTTTTTTGTCACCATCTCAATAACTGTTTGCCTAGTTATGCCATTTAGGAAACAATCTGGTATAGGTGTATGTATAGTTTTATTTTTTATGAAAAATATGTTCGCCCCTGTTCCTTCCGCTACGTAACCTCTGTAATCCAGCATTAAAGCATCATTGTAACCTTTACTCTCTGCATATTCCTTTGACATTGTACAAATAACATAAGGTCCTGATGCTTTAGCCTCACATGGAGCAGTATCAGGTGCTGGTCGTTTCCAAGGTGATGTAATCAACCTTAGGCCTGCTTTTCTATCTTCAATTTTGAAATATGATGCCCAATCATCCCAGACGGCAATGGCAACATTTATATCAGCATTAGATGTCGATAATCCCATCTGCTGACTTCCACGCCAGGCAATTGGACGAACATAACAATCTAGATAACCCATCTTACTGATTAAATCATCTTTAGCCTGGTTAATTTCATCCTGAGTATAGGGAATTTTTATGCCAACTGTTTCAGCTGACTTAAATAGTCTTTTCGTATGTTCTTTAGATTTAAATATTTTTCCTTTATAGGCCCTCTCACCTTCAAAAACAGAACTTGCATAATGAAGTCCTTGGGTGATGACATGACATTTAGCATCGTTCCATGGAATAAATTTGCCATTCATCCATATAAAGCCATCTCTGTTATCAAATGGTGGTATTTCCATATATTTTTTATTTAATTTAAGAATAGATTACATAACAGAAAAACTCCTTGATTAATATATATTTTTATCGTAGCTATGTCATAGTGGCTGACTTAAATACATCCAATAGCAAAGCATCTTCTTTACTCTATCTTCGAGAAGACCGTATCAAAATTTCATTAAATAATTTTTTTGAAGCTAATAGAATATTTGAAAAAGAAATATTTAATAATTTAGATGATGAACAGCTTGGCATGGCTGATATTAGATGTCTTTTAATAATAAACTTAAATCCTGGGATAATATTTAATGAACTGTTAAATATTCTTGATATCAGAAAACAAAGTTTGAATAGAGTTTTAAGAAGTTTATTAAAGGAAAAATTTATTATTCAAAAAATTAATGCTGATGATGGCAGAAAAAAGAATTTATATCTCACCGATACTGCTAAAGACAAATTAAATAATGTTATTAAACCTTTAATAGATAGACTCTCAAAATCTTATGTTAAATCTGGGGCTAACGCTGTTCAGGGATTTAATATGGTAGTAAACAGTTTAATAGAAAAAAATAATGAATAACAATCTACAACACTTACTTATTGTTGACGATGATGACAAAATTAGAAATCTTTTAAAATCATATTTAATAGAACATAGCTTTCTTATTTCTACTGCTGCTAATGCAGAAGAGGCCAAAGAGTTACTTAAGTATATAGTTTTTGATCTACTAATCGTAGATATCATGATGCCAGGACAAGATGGCTACGAGCTCACAAAGGATATAAGGCAGTCATCTCTCACACCCATAATCCATCTAACGGCTATGAATGAGTCGGAGAATAGAGTTCATGGACTTGAAATTGGTGCTGATGATTATTTAAGTAAACCTTTTGAACCTAAGGAATTACTACTAAGAATAAAAAATATAATTAATAAAACATCGACTAAAAATAATAAAAATAAGATCCAATTAGATAATATAGTAATAGATTTATCAAGTGGGTCCATAAAAGGAAGAACAGTAGACTTATCGCTTAATCAGAATGAGTTAAAAATTTTGCAACTCCTCTCCGCTAACCCAGGCAAGTCATTTTCTAGAGATCAATTAATAACGGAGTTAAATTTTTCGCAGGAACGTACATTAGATGTATGTATTAATAGGTTAAGAAAAAAAATTGAAAAGAATCCCAAAATACCTAGATTTTTGCGAACAAAAAGAGGTTCAGGATATGAACTGTGGATTGATTAGATAATGTTTAGAAATTTACTTCCTACAAGCTTACTAGGCCGAACAATTTTAATAGTTTTGTTTCCTATAGTTATGTTTCAATTAATTATTTTATCCTACTACTATAATAGTTTGTGGGAGCGTACCCTAAATAGGCTTTCAAGGTCAGTTGCAATGGAAATACAAATGGTTGCTAGACAATATGATGAAAGCCAAGGTTCTTTAATTAATATAAAAGATGTACAAGAAATATTTTTATTTGACGTAAATACTTATGACCAGGTAGAATTTTTTGATGAGACAGAAAATTATAATACTCAAATTCTTAATAGTTTTAGTCAAGAACTAGCGACAAGAATTGAAAATCCTTTTTCAATCAACGAGACGCTTAATGATACAATTGAAGTGATTATACAGTTTGATTCCTCATTTATAATGCTTACTTTTCCAAAAGATAGGATAACTACTGCTCGAAATCATATTTTTCTTGGTTGGCAGATTATATCCGCACTTATATTGGTTCTAATTTCTTATTTATTTCTTAAAAATCAAGTAAAACCAATTAGTAATTTGGCAAAAGCAGCAGAACAATTTGGCAAAGGGCAAGAGTTAGATAACTTTAAAATATCTGGAGCTCTTGAAGTTAGACAGGCTGGTAAAGAATTTATAAAAATGAAGAATCGAATATTAAAACAAATTGATCAACGCTCTCTAATGCTTGCTGGGGTAAGTCATGATTTAAAGACACCGTTAACCAGAATGAAACTAATAATAGAAACACTAGATAATAAGGATATAAAACAAGATATTAATGATGAAATTAATCATATGAATGAAATGCTAATTGAATACCTTGATTTTGCAGCCTCTGATGATTCAAAAGATAGATCTGTGATTAACCCTATAGAAGCTATCATTAAAATTAAAAATGATGTTCATTTTAGAAACCACAAAATTGAACTAGAGGTACTCAACGATGAGACTGCAACGGTAAATGAAAATGTATTTGTACGGTCAATTACAAATATTTTGAATAATGCGATTGATAAAGCAGGCAGAATTATCATCAAAGCTGAGGTGAATAGCAGAATTATTAAAATCAATATTCACGACAACGGCCCAGGTATTGATGATAAAGAAAAAGCAAATGTATTCAAACCCTTCTATAGGATTGACAAAAGTAGAAATCAAAACAAGACAAATTCAGGTTTAGGTCTGGCAACTACTAAATCACTACTTGGCTCAATAAATGGAAAAATAAGTTTGCATGATAGTTATTTAGGCGGCTTGGAAGTGGCTATAATAATACAAAATTAATTAGCCTTCCTGAGCTCCCTGGATCTTTTCTTTGCTTTATCTATGGCTTTAGAAATTAGAGTACTAAGGCCATTTTTGTTTTCTAATATTTTAAGGGCAGCTTCAGTTGTTCCTCCCTTACTAGTAACACTCTTTTTTAAATGTGTTGGACTATCTTTTTCATTTAAAAGAAGCAAAAGAGACCCAAGAAAAGTTTGAAGAACCATATTTTTTGAATCTTTGAACCCAGACTTATCAGCTATTTTAATAAGCGTTTCAATGAAAAGAAATATATAGGCCGGGCCACTTCCAAAGATTGCTGTGAAATCATCAATAATTTTTTCATTTTTAGTTTCATTTATTTGCCCTAGTAATGATAGGAAATTCCTAACTATTCTCTTTTGATCACTTTTAATTGTTTTATCAAAACAAATGAGAGTTGTACCCATATTGACTGATGCCGGGGTATTTGTCATAGCTCTCACAATACCTTTATTTAGTGTAAATATTTTTTTTAAATCAGAAATCTTCTTTCCTGCTACGATCGATACAATAAGAGAATTAGACAAAAATTTTTCTAAAGAACTGTCAACTGCAGCGTTTAATTGATTTGGCTTTACAGAAATTAATGAAATAGATGGTACGAATTTATATTTAAGCAACCGAACATTTTTGATAATTTTAAGATTATGTTTTGACTTTAACTTTTTTAATCTTGGTGTGATTTTTTTTTCAATAATTAAGATATTTTTTGATGATATCTTATTTTCAATCAATGAATTGAGTACTGCATAGCCCATATTTCCAGCGCCAATAATAAGAAATTTTTGTTTTTTAAGATTTATCATTTGACTTTTGAGCTGACGTATTTTTTCTATCTTCTTTAAATTTATTCATTGTCTTGATCTCATCTTTAAAAGATAAAGAGATCTCATATAAACTTATACAGATGTCTGTAACTTTATTTAATATTTTATTTCTACTATACATAAATGGTGTTAGGTTATTCTTATATCAAATTTAAAATAGCGTGATTTATCTTAGTTTTCCATCTATTAGTCCGATTTTTTTCTCAATAGGTCCCCTTGAAATTAGATGGTACTCTTTAGCATACATAGTGGGTTTTATATTTGCTTGGCGATACATCAAATACTTGTCTTCTAACAAAAAAATATATGACGTTAAAGCTAATATAAATGAAAAATTAGTTGATGACTTAGTATTCTATTCAATTTTAGGTCTTATAATTGGAGCTAGAGTTGGATACGTATTATTTTATAATTTTGCATACTATAGCGATAACGTTGTAGAAATATTCTACCTATGGCAAGGAGGACTTTCATTTCATGGTGGATTGATAGGTATCATATTTGCAGCTTTACTTGTTTCAAGAAACTTTAAGTGCTCTTTTTTTGAAGTTAGTGACTTAATATGTGTTTCTGCTCCTGTTGGCATATTCTTTGGGCGAATTGCAAATTTTATTAATGGTGAACTTTATGGACGGCCAGCAAATTTTTTGTTTGGCATGATCTTTCCAAATGCAGATGACCAATTTAGACATCCCAGTCAGCTCTATGAGGCATTCTTGGAAGGTCTATTGCTGTTCATCATCTTAAATATTTTAATTTTTAGGTATTATAAACTCAAGTCTCCCGGGTTTATTTCTGGAGCCTTTCTCTTGTTATATGGAGTATTTAGATATTCTGTAGAGTTTACCCGTGAGCCCGATGTACAAGTTGGGTATATTGCTAACTTTTTTACCATGGGAATGTTGCTTTCAATACCAATGATTATAGCTGGATTGACCATCTTACTTTTTGCAAATAAAAAATGATTAAAGAAAAATTGCTAAAATATCTTAACAAAAACCCATACATATATTTAGATGAGTTTATTAAACTGGTGCATGGTGATAAAGACCATGGATATTATGTCTCTGAAGAGATTATTGGTAAAAAAGGTGATTTTATAACTGCTCCTGAGATATCGCAAATGTTTGGTGAAGCAATAGCAATCAAAATTCTTCAGCTTATAAATAAAAATAATATCAAACACTTTAATTTAATAGAATTAGGCCCTGGAAGGGGAACTCTCATTAATGATATTTTAAGGGTATTAAATAACCATTTATCTCCTGAAATAAATATTTCACTTCACTTCAATGAAATTAATAAAAATTTTATCGAAAATCTAAAATTACAATTTCCAGAATGTAAAATTCATTCAGTAATTGGTGATTATCCTGATCGATATTCTTTTTTTATCGCAAATGAATTTGTAGATGCGCTTCCCTTAAGACAATTAAAAAAAAGAGACAACACATATTACGAGACAGTCATAAAAAAATCATTAGATGGAGATTTTGAATTTGATATTGAAATTGCAAGAAGTGAAAGTGAAATATATGTAAAATCTAGGTTTGATTTAAAAAATAATCAAATCTTTGAATACTCTCCACAAACAATTGAAATATTTAATCAAATCATCAACTTTTTAGAAAAAAATAAAGGACATCTTCTATTAATTGACTACGGCTACGTAAAACATCCTTTAAAAAGTACTATCCAGTCAATTAAAAATCATAAAAAAACTGATGTATTAAATAATATCGGAAAACAAGACATAACTTACCATGTGAATTTTGATTGCTTGATAAGTATCTTAAAAAATAAAAAGATTTTAGAGTATAAATTTGCCACTCAATCAACTTTTTTGAAATTGAACGGCATTGAGGAAAGAGCAAATCAGTTGTGTAAACAAAACCCAGCTAAAGCTGAGGAAATAAAAGAACAGTTAAATCGATTAATTAGTAATGAACATATGGGAAGCCTTTTCAAAGTATTGGAAGTAGAAATTTAAGTGTTTTTTTCAAAAAATTTAAGCGATGTTGATCACTGTTTTTTTTCAAGAATTGGTGGCTTTAGTAAAAAAAAATATTCATCACTAAATTGTGGTAAAGGATCAAATGATAATCCTTTATTGGTAGAAGATAATTTAAAGACAATTCATAAGTATTTCAATCTTCCAAGGTCTAAGTTGATTACAATGCACCAAACACATTCAAACATATGCAAAATAATTGAGCCTAAATTGCAGCAAACAGAATATAAGTGTGACGGTATAGTAACGAAACATCAGAATATAATATTGTCAGTTCTGACAGCCGATTGTGCTCCGATCTTATTTTTTGACCAAAAAAAATCAATTATTGGAGCTTGTCATGCAGGTTGGAGAGGAGCCCTGAACGGTATTATTGAAAATACTCTATCAAGTATGAAGCTTCTTGGTGCAAACATTAACAATATAAATTGTTCAATTGGGCCATGTATTGGACAAAGCTCATATGAAGTAAAATCAGACTTTTTCAAAATATTTGTAGACAGGTCGACAAGAAATAGACAATTTTTTATCAAAATCAATAAGGAGAAATATCAGTTTTCCCTAAAAAAATTCATTACATTTAAGCTTGAGGAGCAAGGCGTTGGAAACATAGACACTGTCAACATTGATACTTTCAAAGACGAACACCTTTGTTTCAGCTACAGGCGGGCGCTTCATAAAAAAGAGGATGATTATGGTAGAATGATTTCAACAATTACTATAAAAGAAGATCATTCATGAGAATTATTGCGGGAAATAGTAATTTACCTCTTTCTAAAAGTGTTTCTGATTATCTTGGTGAGAACTTAACGAACGCATCCATACAAAGGTTTGCCGACGATGAAGTTTACGTTGAAATTAAAGAAAACATACGAGGTGAAGATGTTTTTGTTATAGAATCTCTATCCCACCCTGCTAACGATAATCTTATGGAGCTTCTAGTAATTATGGATGCTCTAAAAAGAGCATCTGCAAAAAGAATTACTGCTGTGATTCCTTATTATGGTTATGCACGACAAGATAGAAAGCCCGGCCCTAGAACACCAATATCTGCAAAATTAGTTGCTAACTTAATAACAACTGCTGGAGCTGACAGAGTTTTAACATTAGATTTACATGCTGAACAGATACAAGGTTTCTTTGATATTCCTACTGATAATCTTTTTGCAGGACCAGTTTTTTCAAAAGATATAAAAGAAAAATATGATATTGGAAACTTAGTTGCGGTTTCACCTGATATTGGTGGTGTAGTAAGAGCTAGAGCAATTGCTAACAAAATTGGTGCTTCAATAGCTATTGTTGATAAAAGGCGATCTAAACCCGGTGAGAGTGAAGTTATGAATATCATTGGAGATGTAAAAGGAAAAGACTGTATTATTTTAGACGATATAATCGACTCTGCTGGAACGATTTCTAATGCAGCTAATAGGATAATGGAACTTGGAGCTAAAAGTATAACATCCTACGTAACACATGGCGTACTTACTGGAAAAGCACTCGAGAGAATAAATAATTCAAAATTAACTGAATTGGTAATTACCAATTCTATTAATAATCAAGATATATTAAGTAATGGCAATAAAATACGCTCTATTGATGTATCCACTCTATTGGGTGAAGCGATAAAAAGAATTTCTGAAGAAAGCTCGGTATCCAGCCTGTTTGATTTTTGATTAATATGCTTGCCATATAAGTAAATTTAATCTAATTACCACAACACAATTATGTCAAAAGAAACAAATTTAGATGCTGAGATAAGAGCTGAATCTGGAAAATCTGCAGTAAAAAAGGTCCTTGCTGCTGGTAAAATTCCATCAGTAATCTATGGGTTAGGTGAAGATTCTCTTAATATTGCCCTTGATAAAATATCTGTTCAAAAGGAAATTAATTCTGGAGGGTTTCTTACAAGAATCATTTCTTTAAATATCGCAGGTAAGAAAAGTCTCGCAATCCCGAGAGATGTACAATTTGATCCTCTTTCAGATCAACCAATTCATGTGGACTTTCTGAGATTGGCAGAAGACTCAAAAATCACCCTGGATATACCAACTAGATTTATCAATGAAGAGTCATCTCCCGGCCTTAAACGTGGTGGAGTACTTAATGTTAACAGAAGAACTGTGCAACTTAGTTGCCCAGCAAATAATATTCCTGAAGAAATTGTATTTGATTTAGATGGTCTAGAAATTGGTGATACCATCAGGATATCTGCCGCCAATCTATCAAGTGACATTACTCCTACAATTAGTGATCGTGACTTTACTGTAGCATCAGTTGCCGCGCCAACTGTCGTCAAAGAACCTGAAGCTCCTGTAGAAGGTGAAGAAGCAGCAGCAGAGGGAGCAGAGACTTCGGATGATGCTAAAGAGGCATCAACAGATGATGCTAAAAAAGAAGAAAATAAAGATTAATACTTTACCTTTCAACTAATACATAATTTCTATATTCTTAAACGTATGATTGCTCTTATTGGTTTAGGAAACCCCGGTGAAAAACATTCCTTAAATAGACATAATATAGGATTTATAATTGTTGATGAACTCATTGATAATAATGAAATTATTAAGAATGAAAAAAAATTCAACGGTAATTTAACAACTTTTTCAATCGGAAGAAAAAAAATAGTCACGTTTAAGTCATGCGATTACATGAATGAATGTGGTGGCAGTATTGCAAAACTCATTAATTTTTACAAACTTGGTCTAGACTCAGTTTATGTCTTTCATGATGACCTTGATATTTCCCTTGGAAAAGTAAAAATAAAAAATGGTGGCTCACCAGCTGGTCATAATGGATTAAAATCAATAGACTCATGTATAGGCAAAAATTATAACAGAGTAAGGGTTGGAATTGATCACCCAGGGAGCCGTGAATTGGTTAACAGGCATGTACTAGGTAACTTTAAAAAAAAGGAGTTGGAAATTGTTGACCAATTAAAGATCAGTATTTCATCGCACTTAAAATTACTGATATCAGAGAATAAATCTCAATTCTTAAATAACATTAAATTATAATATGGGATTTAAATGTGGAATTGTTGGGCTACCTAATGTTGGAAAATCAACTTTATTTAATGCTCTTACCAAGAAAATTTCGGCTGAAGCCGCCAACTATCCTTTTTGTACAATAGAACCAAATGAAGGAACCGTAATCGTTCCTGATGAGAGAGTTAATACTTTGACAGAAATAACAAAATCTAAAAAAACTATACCTACCTCACTGACATTTTTTGATATAGCTGGACTAGTTAAAGGTGCATCGAAGGGAGAAGGATTAGGGAATAAATTCTTATCACATATAAGGGAGGTCGATGCAATCATACACGTGGTTAGGTGCTTTGAAGATGACAATATAACTCATGTAAGCAATAAAATTGATCCCTTGGACGATATTGAGACAATTAATACTGAATTAGTTTTATCTGATATTGAACTACTAGAAAAATTAAAATCTGGTCTCGAAAAACAAGCTAAAAAAGGTGATAAAGATGCAAAAATAAAAATC
This sequence comes from uncultured Pelagibacteraceae bacterium, assembly GCA_902605215.1. Classification (GTDB taxonomy): domain Bacteria; phylum Pseudomonadota; class Alphaproteobacteria; order Pelagibacterales; family AG-422-B15; genus CACNXQ01. Next base: position 49,409 of record CACLBX010000002.1, on the reverse strand, counting down.
TCAGCAGCTGAAAAGTTACTAATCCATCTTGGAAAAGGCGAACCGGCAATTACAATTGAAAATTTATCTGAGATAAAATCAAATTCTTCGGAATTTAATTTAATTACGTTTAAGCCAACAATCTATGTATGTAATGTCAATGAAGATTCAATTATAGGTGGGAATAAATTCACAGAACAAATTAAAAATAGTTTTAACAATGAAATTATTCTTATCTCAGCAGAAATAGAGTCCCAGATTTCTTCATTAAGTGATGAGGATCAAAAAGAGTATGTACAGAGCTTAGGTTTAGAAGAGTCGGGTTTGAATAAAATTATCCGCAGTGGCTACAAAACACTTAACTTGATTACCTATTTTACAGCGGGTGAGCAAGAAACAAGAGCGTGGACCATAGAATTGGGGACAACAGCACCTCAGGCTGCAGGAAAGATTCATACTGATTTTGAAAAAGGCTTTATTCGAGCTGAAACTATTGCTTATAATGATTACATTGCCTGTATGGGTGAAATAAAAGCAAAGGAACAAGGAAAGATGCGTAGCGAAGGCAAAGAATATACTGTACAAGATGGTGACGTAATGCATTTTTTATTTAATAATTAGATATGGAACATAATTTAGTATTCCCGACTTATGAGGAAATGCATGAGAAAGCTGTAAAGCTTGGACACTTAATCAAAAGTAAGAATATTAATTTCGATAAAATGGTTGTTGTCTCAAGGGGAGGTTTTGTGCCTGCTGCTGTTGTTGCTTACACTCTGGGCATACAAGACGTAGATATCGTATCTATACAAAGTTATATTCATCGGGAAGCTGGAAAGGCTATTGTTCATCGCGCTCCAAAAACCGAAGAAATAGTGCTCGTGATTGATGATATTGTAGATAAAGGTGGAACAGCAAAAGCTCTTAAAGAATATATGCCTAATATGCATTTAGCAGTGATTTATGCTAAGCCAAGAGGGTTGCCATTAGCTAGCACGTATGTTGAAGAAATCACTCAAGATACTTGGCCTGTCTTCCCCTGGGACGAGGAAGACAAAGCCAATCATTAAGCTACTTTAAAAGATAAAGTAGAGTACGGATAATGCTCCGATTACAATAGATCCTGCATTCAGATCTTCGTGTCTACCGCTCAAAGCTTTTATCACTACATAAGCAATGAAACCTAGAGCTATACCATGAGCAATACTGAATGTTAGAGGCATTAAAACGGCTGCTAAAACTGCAGGAGCATATTCACTCACATCATCCCATTCTATATCACGTAAATTCTTCAAGAAGAATGTTGCAACAAAAACAAGCGCAGGCGCTGTTGCAAAAGCTGGTATACTTTGTGCTAATGGAGCAAGAAATAAACATATAGCAAAAAGTATTGCTACAGTTACAGCTGTAAGGCCTGTTCTTCCACCCTCTTTAATACCAGCTCCTGACTCAATGTAAGAGGTTGTATTTGATGTTCCCACTAAAGCACCAACCGTCGTTGCCGCAGAGTCTGCTAATACTGCTTTACCAATGCCTTCGACGTTTCCATCTTGGTCAACTTTTCCTGTCAGGTTAGCAACTGAAGTAAGTGTTCCAGCGGTATCAAAAAAATCTACAAAAAGAAAAGCGAATGCTACGCCAATAAAACCAGCAGTTGCGATGAGACTAAAGTCCATTGAAAATGCATGAACTGCAGGAGGTATAGATCCCACTACTCCATCAATCGCACTAACCCCTGTCATCCAGGCAACAACACTAACCACAAGTATTCCAATAATAATTGAACCCGGGACACCTCTCTTATCAAGAATTGCCATTATTGCAAAGCCAACTGCAGCAAGTATTACAGGCATAGAGCTTACGTCTCCAAGGCCAACTAAAGTGGCCGGGTTATCGACAACTACCCCTGCATTTTTTAAGCCAATGATTGCTAAAAATAAACCAATGCCAGCACCTACTCCAAATTTCATACTTTTTGGAATACTATTAATAATCCACTGGCGTGCGGGTGTTATAGACAATATAAGGAATGCGATACCCGCAATAAATACTGCCGCAAGTGCCTGCTGATAGGTGTAACCCATTCCAAATACAACACCAAAAGCAAAGAATGCATTCAGACCCATTCCTGGCGCAAGCGCTATTGGCCAATTGGCCCATAACCCCATAACTAAACAACCAACGACTGCTGCAATTATGGTTGCAACAAATACACCACCAAAATCCATGCCTGTACCATCAGTTGATAAAATTGCCGGATTAACAACAATGATGTAAGCCATTGTTAAAAATGTAGCGAGCCCTGCAAGAACTTCTGTTCTTACGCTCGTGCCATTTTCATTCAATTTAAAAATATTTTCTAACATTTAGTTCCTCCATCTAATTAACTTAAATCTTATATTAATCAAAAATGGTTTTCGAGACAGATTTAATCTGCTTGTGGATAACGATGCTTATAATTTACTGTAAAGAAAAAAATTAAATTATTGAAATAATGAGTATATTTATAATTGTACTAGTGTGACTCTTTCCAAATTTGCTTATTAGTAAAGTAAAGCAAGAATGAAAGTATTAATAAGTACGTTATGACTTTAAAACCGATTCTCTTACGTGCCTCCAATTTGGGTTCTGCTGTCCATGTCAAAAACATAGTAACGTCTCTAGCCATTTGCTCCGGCGTTGCTTCCGTGCCATCGCTATACTCAACAGCATCAGCTGAGAGTAATTGCGGCATTGCAATCTTTTGACCCTTTGCATAAATATTGTAGTAGACACCATCGTCAAGTACCATGCCCTCAGGGGCATCTTCATATCCAAGCAGCAATGAATAAACATAATCTGCTCCACCATGTCTTGCTTTAACCATTACAGATAGATCTGGAGGATATGCTCCACCATTAGCCGCTCTTCCTTGTTGTTCATTTTCATAGGGGCTAACAAATTTATCTGACAAGATAGCTGGTCGCATAACTACGTCTCCATACTCGTCTGGAGCACCTTTTACCTCGAATGCAGCTGCCATAGCTTTCACTTGTGCTTCAGAGAACTCAGGGCCACCATCTTCCATTAAGTTTCTATAACTCAATAATTCCATTGAATGGCAACCAGAACATACTTCAGTATAAACCTGGTAACCTCTTTGTAATGATGCTCGCTCAAATTTACCCAATGGTCCTTGAAATGACCATTCTGGATGCAACGGCTCTTTCATTTCTGCTGCCTGTATAGTTATTTGAGAGAGTCCAAAATATACGAGAGTTAAAATTAATATTTTTGATAAATATTGCATTTAACTTAAGTAGTTGCTCCTGAGGCTAACATTTCTTTTTCCTCTTTGGTCAGGACAGGTTCACTTAAGCTTTTTGGAAGCGGTTTGGTCTTCTCTATGTAACCCAGCAATGGCAAAATTACTATAAAGTGAGCAAAGTAGTATACAGTGGCAATTCTTCCCATAATTAAAAATAAGCCATCTGCTACTTGTGCTCCCAAGTAACCAAGAAAAATAGTGTTTGCAAAGAAGAGCCATACAAATTGTTTGTAAAGAGGTCTATATTTTGCTGATCTAACTTTTGATGTATCTAACCATGGCAAGAAAGCAAGAATAGCTATCGCTGAAACCATCAGAATTACCCCACCAAGTTTGTCTGGGACAGCCCTTAGGATTGCATAGAAAGGTAAAAAATACCACTCTGGAACAATATGTTCAGGTGTTTGAAGTGGGTTGGCTTGGATGTAATTATCGGTATGTCCTAGAAGGTTTGGTACGAAAAATACGAACCCTGCAAAAATGATTAAAAATACAACAAGTGCAAATAAATCTTTTACTACGTAGTGTGGATGAAATGGAACTGTATCCTGAGATCCTTTAACAACATCGATTCCCTCAGGGTTATTGTTTCCAGGTACGTGAAGAGCCCAAACATGAAGAATTACCAATGCAAAGATAAGAAAAGGCATTAAGTAATGTAATGTAAAGAACCTTGTAAGTAATGGACTGCCTACAGCATAGCCTCCCCATAACCAGTTAGTCACAGACTCTCCAACAATCGGTATTGCACTAAATAAATTAGTTATCACGGTGGCTCCCCAAAAGCTCATTTGACCCCAAGGTAAAACGTATCCCATAAATGCAGTAGCGATCATTAATAAGAAGATAAATACACCTATAATCCAAATAAGTTCTCGTGGCTCTTTATAAGACCCATAAAACATAGATCTAGCCATGTGGATATAGACAGCCATGAAAAATAGAGATGCGCCATTTGCATGGATATATCTTAGCAACCAACCATAGTTTACATCGCGCATTATGTGCTCAACACTTGCAAAAGCTAAATCAGCATCTGCAACATAATGCATAGCAAGCACTAGCCCAGTTATAATCTGCGTAACTAAGCAAAACGTTAATATTCCACCGAACGTCCAGAAATAATTTAAATTTTTTGGAGTTGGGTACGGCATTAAGTGTCCATAGATTAGGTCAAGTAAAGGCAGCCTTTCATTAAACCATTTTCCAACTGCTGACTTTGGTACGTAGTTATCGCTCATGTTATTTATCCAATTTTAATAGTGTTATCATTAAGAAATACATAGTCGGGAATTTCCAAATTGGTAGGGGCTGGACCCTTTCTTATTCTCCCTGATGTGTCATAGTGTGAGCCATGACATGGGCAGAACCAACCATTATATTCGCCCTTTTGACCAAGTGGAATGCAACCTAAGTGTGTACATATTCCTACCATTACCAACCACTCTGGATTTTTAGCTCTAGCGGCATCATCTTGAGGATCCGGTAATTCATCGAGAGATACAGCTTTAGCTTCTGAAATCTCTTCAGTTGTCCTTCTTCTAATAAAAACAGGCTTACCTCTCCACAAAACTGTAATGCTTTGGCCTGGAGCAATGGGTCTTAAGTCAACTTCCGTTGAAGCCAGTGCTTTTACTGATGCATCTGGATTCATTTGATCTACAAAAGGCCATACCAATGAAGCAGCTCCAGCGGCAGTAAATGTTCCGGTTGTGATGTACAAAAAATTTCTTCTTGTAACAGGTTTGTCTGACAAATCTTCTTCCCAATATTTAATTGCTAATATACTCTAAAATAAGCATTTTTATGCGAAATAAAATAAGCAATTGAAGGATAAATTGGGTCAAGATGACGCATATTTCTCTAAAAATCTAGAAGGGTAAATTTAAAATTGAATTTAGCGATATTTGAACCTGATATTCCTCAAAATACTGGTGCTATGATTCGTATTTGCTCATGTTTTGATGTGGATATCGATATTATTCATCCTGCATCATTTGTTTTATCTGAAAAATCACTAAATCGTGTCGCAATGGACTATATAAAAAATGTGAAGATAAGCGAGTTTGATGATTGGAAAGATTACATGACAAAAAGAAATGGAAGAAAAATATTACTTTCAACGAGAGGAAGTAAATCTCATTATGATTATAGCTTTAATCAATCAGACAATCTAATCGTAGGAAGAGAAAGTGCGGGTGTGCCAGAATACGTTCATCAAGATTCAGATGAGGTTCTTAAGATAAATATGAAAGCTGGAGCGAGATCACTCAATGTAGCCACATCATCTGCGATAGTAATCTCGGAAGCCATAAGGCAGTTAAAATTAATATAGTATGAAAAATAATAATAAAAAGATTTGTAAAGACTGGTTTCTAGAACTTCAAAATTTAATATGTAAGGCAGTTCTTGAGCTTGAAAAAGAATATGGATCAACCGCTAAGTTCAAGAAGAATAAATGGTCAAAGGGAGAGTATAGAATTATTGAAGGTGATGTAATTGAAAAAGGTGGCGTTGCATTTTCAAACGTTGTTGGGAAATTTCCAAAAGACTTTGCAAAGCAAATACCTGGCACTGAAAAAAATAATAATTTCTGGTCATCAGGTGTTTCAGTGGTGCTTCATCCAGCAAATCCTAAAGTACCAGCACTGCACTTTAATACGCGTCATATTATTACTAGCAAAAGTTGGTTTGGAGGAGGAATTGACGCTACTCCATGCTTAGAAGATAAAATATTAAAAAAGAACTTTCACTCTAAACTTAAAAATACATGTGATATGCACAGCAAGAGTTATTATCCTAAATATAAAAAATGGTGCGATGAGTACTTTTATTTGCCGCACAGAAAAGAAATAAGAGGCATCGGCGGTATTTTCTTCGATTACAAAATGGATAATTGGGATAATGATTTTGAATTTGTAAAAGACGTAGGATTAACCTTTGTAGAAATTATTAAAGATGTTGTTCGCAGAAAAATGTTTGAAAAATTCACAAAAAAACAGAAAGAAATTCAGTTGTTGAAACGAGGCCGTTACGTAGAATATAATCTTTTGTACGACCGAGGAACTAAATTTGGACTAAATAGTGGCGGTAATATAGATGCGATTTTAATGTCAATGCCGCCTAATGCAAAATGGAAGTAAATAAAAATGGATACAGAGCCAATTACAGTAGCAGGAGCAAAAAAGCTTCAAGACGAATTGAATGATCTTATTAACAATAAGCGTCAAAAGGTAATACAAGCCATAGCTGAAGCAAGGGAGCATGGTGACTTAAAAGAAAACGCTGAATATCATGCCGCCAAAGAAGAGCAAGGTCACATTGAAGGACGTATTCAAGAAATTCAACTTATGCTCTCTAATGCAGAAATAATAGATCTTGATAATATTCCAAAAACTCAGAAGACAGTTGTTTTTGGAGCAACTGTTGAGTTGTCAGATTTAGATGATGAATCTAAAACAAAATTTCAAATTGTTGGTGATGATGAAGCAGATATTGAATCAGGCTTATTGTCCTATAAGTCACCTGTTGCGAGAGCACTTATTGGAAAAGAAAAAGGAGATTTTGTTACTGTGACAACACCAAAAGGTGAAAAGAATTACGATATTAAAAAAATTGAATTTAAATAAAAGAATTTTTACTTTTGAGCCTGAACAATCGCTTTCAAGCGCTCTATAAGAGAAAACTTATCATCGATAAAGTCATTTTCGGCCCACCAATCTTCAACTTCAGACATTATCCTTCCAACCATTGGTCCCTGCTCTATCCCCATGTTTATAATGTCTTTGGGTGAAATTCCAAAATCAGGTTTGGTCCAGTTATCCGCAACTTCATACAACGATCTCCAGTTAACTTCGTTCTTATTTTGAGTATCTCGAGACCAATTTATTATAATCTGATTTTGAAATTCAGTTTTACCAAGCTTATACAATAAGTAGCGAACTTCTTTCATTGAAAGGTATGAAACAATTTTTTTATTGAGACTTGATAATTTCAGTAACTCTGTTGAATCTGTCTTGGATAATGGAAAGCTATTAATAAAATGGTTTGTTTTTTCAAGTGAGCTTCCTATAAGTGTGCTTAGCCTAATTATAGGATTGGGTACTGCGCCAATTCTTGATTCAATTTCAATTAAGTTTTTAAAGTTTTCATCCAGTAAAGCTCCTTCGAAATGAGTTTTTAATATTCCCACACTCTCCATCATATGAAGTGAATTATGAGGTGTTTTTAATTTTAAAATTTCTTTAAATTCATGCCATTTCCGTTCATTGGAGATATTTGATAAATGAGCATGATTGACCGTAAATACTTTTTGTAAATCAGGATCAATATCGCTATTTTCAAAAAGTGCAAAGAAACGAAAGTATCGAAGAATCCTAAGGTAATCTTCTTTAATTCTTTCATTTGGATCTCCAATAAAAATAACATTGCCATTCTTCAAATCCTCTTGGCCATTATAGAAATCGAATATTTTTCCGTTACTGTCGACATATAGAGCATTAAAGGTGAAATCTCTTCTTTGAGCATCTTCCTTCATATCCTTGGTAAATGTAACCGTTGCATGTCTGCCATCAGTTGAAATATCTTTTCTAAAAGATGTGATCTCATATTTTTTCTGATTTATAATTGCAGTAACAGTGCCATATTTCTTACCTACATCCACAGACTGAATATTATTTTGATCAAGCAGGTTAGTTGTTTCATCGGGAGTCAACGATGTTGCAAAATCAATGTCAGTAACATCTTTTTGCAAAATTGCATCTCTGATACAACCACCAACAAGAAAAATGCTGTTCTTTTTAAAAGTTTCGAAAATTCTGAATATTTGACTAACTTCTTCAGATGAGATTAGGGAAGAATAATTGCTCATAGCAAGAGCATATTTATATTATTTTAAAATTTGATAAAGATTTATTAACATTCCTGCTGTTGCCCCCCAAATTCTATAGTTTTCGTAAGGTAAAACACTATAAACATAATCATATTTTTCATTACCATTACTGTAAGTAGCACTTTCCTCCTGATGGTTATTTTTATTCATAAGAAATTCTAAAGGTAGATAAAAGACCTCATCTACTTCACTTTTGTTAATTTTTAGTGACGAATAATCTTTAATTACAGAAACAATTGGTAATATTCTGAAGCCAGTTCCTGTTACGTAAACATCAAGGTTTCCCAACACTTCAACTTGTTCTCTGGAAAGCCCAACTTCCTCTGATGCTTCCCTTAGAGAGGTTTCTATAGGAGTTAAATCGCCTGTCTCAATTTTACCTCCTGGAAAACTTATTTGACCTGCATGATCTTTAAGATTTGTAGGTCTTTTTGTAAGCAATATCTTTACATTGTCTTCTTCATAAATAATTGGCACTAAAACTGCGGACGGTATCAAATTGTAACTTTCTTTGTTAAGTTTTGCCAACGGATGATGCGCTCTTGTAATCAAATCATCAGTTAATTGGTCAAAATATTTGTGTGATATTATTTCAGGCCCTTTAAAAAGCTTTCTCAATTGAGAAATTTCGATCATAAATCTTCTACTTTATGAATTTTAAAAATTTCCCCCTGGCTTTTTATCGCTAAGTACGGCACGCCATCAATTGGTATAGTCTCAGCTAAGTCTACTAATTCATAAAAAACTGATCGAGAAATAAGCGCTCTTAAATTATTACGCACTGTTATGTATGGAGAGGGTTCATCATTTTTCTTTATTTCAATTGATAATGGATTCTCTTTTGAAAGAACAATTTCATCATTAAGATTGGTCCGAAAAGTTACTGTATTCATTCCTTCACTTTGTTCTTTTGTTATAGCTACCGCTACAAAAGGCGCGTCTTCAACTTGAATTCTTACTTTTTCAACTGGAGTAACCAAATAGTATGAATTGTCAGACTCTAATCTAAGAATACCTGAAAATAATTTGACCATGGCAGGTCTTTTAATTTCTGATCCCATGTAATACCATTTTCCAGATTTAGAAATTGTCATATCAATATCTCCACAAAACGGAGGGTTCCATTTTTCAATTGGAGGAAGAGATTTCTTATTTGATTTACTGAAACTATAGATTGTTTCTATACCCTTCAAGTTTACTGGATCATCACTCATTATTTTTTTCTAAGTAAATTTATACTGCTCAATATCATTTATATTTATTTTTGTACCAATCAATTTTATCAAAACTTTATCCTTATCTACAGGACCATAAAATTCTAAGTTCTTCTCAACTTTATTGAATTCAAATTTTGAATAATAATCTAAGTCACCGACGACAATTATAAAGTCATAAATATTGCCCAATTCTATTTTATTAATTGTGTATTTTACTAATTCTTTACCATGACCCTTGCCTTTTAAGGCAGGACTGACTGCTAGAGGGCCTAGTAAAAGTCCTTTAAATAAGTTGTTTATATACGTTTCACTGTAACTAATGCTTGCCGCAATTTTTGAGTCATTCAAGTAGACGTATGAAAATTCATCAATGAAAGGTCTTATTTCTCTCAAACGATATACAGATCTTGCTAATCTTCCTGGTCCAAATGCTTCATCCAGCAAACTAGATATATTTATTTCATCATCAGGTTTAGTTCGTCGAATATTTTCCATTATAAAACTTCTATTATTAGCTTATTTTCGTTATGATTTTACAATTAAAAATTACGAATTGGGAGATATATTATGCTGACAGTTGATGTTAATGAAATTGAGTCATACAAAGGCAAAGAAATGGGTCATTCAGAGTGGATGATTATTGATCAAGAAAGAATAAATCAGTTTGCTGAAGCAACTAGTGATCATCAATGGATACATGTTGACGAAGAAAAAGCTCAAAAAGAATTGCCAACTAAAAGTACAATTGCTCATGGATTTTTAAGCCTTTCTCTTTCAGTGCCTTTGAGCGCTCAAGTATGGATTATTTCAGGCGCTAAAATGGTAATAAATTACGGCTTAAACAAAGTTAGATTCATTAACATGGTGCCCGTAAATTCTAAAGTAAGGATGTCAGCTAAAATAAACGAAGTTAACAAATTAGATAACGGTGGCACGCAAGTAATCAGCGAAGTATCCCTCGAAATTGAAGGTCAAGATAAGCCAGCTTATGTAGCTGAAACGATTATGGTTGCCTTTCCGTAACTGAATGAGTGATAAATCTTTTCCTGATCCCGATGCAATAATAATTGAAGAGAGCGGTGAGACAATTAAGCTCGTGACCTGGAACTTATGGTGGAAGTTTGAATCTTATAAGGAAAGAGAAAATTTAATTCTATCAGAGCTTCAAGAAACAGCTGCTGATATAATGTGCTTACAGGAAGTATGGGAAGAGTCAGATGAAAGCCAAGCAAAAATAATAGCAGACAAACTAGGCTACCAATATATTTATGGAAAATCTTTTGAGTTTGACGGTGTTGCGTTTGGAAATGCTATAATCTCAAAATATCCAATACAAAATCATCAAATAATAATGTTTAAAGCAGACCCTAAGAAAGATGAGAAGAAATTATTTATACATGCTGAGTTACTCTATAAAAACAGTATTACAATTAATGTCATATGTACGCACCTTAACTACAAATACGAGCATCAACCAGTAAGAGAAAGCCAAGTTACAGAATTAATGGAGTATATAAGCCATCTGCAAAAATCTAAATTTCCAGTTTTATTGTGCGGTGACTTTAATGCAGATCCTGAAAGTGATGAAATAAAAATGATCACTGGGCACAAAAAGCCCATCAATGAAACAGTTCTCAGAGACGTTTGGAACCTCACAAATATAGGTGAACCAGGTTATACATGGTCCAATGAAAATAAATGGGCAATGAAAACTCTAGAGTATGACCGAAGAATTGATTATATATTTTCTTCAAAAGCAGGACCAAAAGGTTTGGGTCAACCTGTAAAAAGCTGCCTTATAGGAAATAAATCAAATGATATTTATCCCAGTGATCACTTTGGAATTTTAACTCATCTGGTAGGCATAAAAGATTAATGAGTTTATTTATTTCAATATTTATTGGTGGTGGTATAGGAGCGCTTACTAGATATGTTCTTATAGAACAAATTAATAAATCGTTTGTAAGTTCTTTTCCTTATGGAACTCTCACAGTGAATGTTATAGGTGCATTCCTTATTGGTTTAGCATGGAGCTACTTCGCAGATAAAATTAATATTTCTGATAATCTTAAAATGTTCATCACTATTGGATTCTTGGGGGGCTTTACTACTTTCTCTTCTTTTAATGTGGATATTTTTGAGCTAATTCAAAATGGTAGTATTTTGATTTCAATTTTATATATAATTGGCACGTTTGCTCTAACAGTTGGAGCTTTTTTTTTAGGAATGAGTTTATTACGAATAGCCTGATTATTTATTTCTTTTTGAGATCATATATTCAGCGAGTCCATCATAACCTTTTTCTATCATCATCTTTGCAGAGCCAATATTTTGAACGTCGTCGAGAGGTTTTATCTGATGAGCTACCACTACTGTATTCATAAATTGTGCGGCACCACATATTGAAATAATTTCTGAAATTACTTGTTCGTCGAAGCCGTATTGAAGTATTTGATCTACATCCTCATTAACTATTGATTTTATATCCGCATTGACTTTATGAGCTAATTTCAAAATTGGTTTGTACTTTTCTTCTATACCAGCATTTTCAATATCTAGAAGTGGCTGCTCATCATTTGCATCTCTTAATAATTTCTTAGATATTTCAGCGTGAATATTTTTACAATATTGGCATCCATTGAGGCCAGATATGTAGGCAAAGATCATTTCTTTAATATAAGTGGGCAGTAATGTTTGTTGGCGCATTAAGGCCTCAAGGTATAAGACAAAATGTGATTGATAACTCCAGTTATCTAAAAACACATCATATACAGATTTATATTTGTTTAAAAAGTTGCTCATATTTTTTTTCCTTGGCTGGGGCGGGAGGATTCGAACCTCCGAATGCCGCTACCAAAAAGCGGTGCCTTACCGCTTGGCCACGCCCCAACACTCATACATTATTTAGTTTAACAAATAGATTTTGCAATGATTATATTATTCTAGCAAGGCAAGTCCACCATTTAGGATGGAGTTTTTTGATTTTAGAGACAGCATCATTTGCAGTAGCTTCATCATTGTAACATCCAAAAAATGCTGATCCACTTCCTGTCATTCTAGTAAAATTACAACGTTCATCGCTTTCGAGAAACTGCTTTACCATTCTTGTTTCTTGATGAAGAGTTAGAGCGGTCTTCTCGAGATCATTTGAGGTTTCCTGCAATATATCACTAATTTGTTTTTGGCCCTCGTAAAGGAAATTACCCTTACTCAATATTTGATGCTGCTCAAATATTATTTTCGTGCTCATTAAAATTTGTGGGTAAATTAGGAGGAAAATTTTATCTGAGAATAATTTTATTCTTTTTTTAACAGAACCTGTGCCAGTAATTAAAGCTGAACCTTCTTCTAAAAAAAATTCAATGTCAGAACCGAGTTCTTTTGCAGCTAATAAACATTTTGATTTTGATAAAGCGCCCTCGCTCATTAAGTACTTTAGAATTTCGGCAACATTTGAGGATCCACCTCCCAATCCAGAGCCAACTGGTATTTGTTTATCAATAAGAATTGCGTAATTACTATGGTTGATAAAATTATTATCTAATAGAAATTTAAACAAAGTATGAATATTGCTTTCTTGACTTACTTGCGAGCAAAAGGGTCCTATAAATTTCACAGAAAAATCAGCTGCTGTATCAATTTTAATTTTATCAGAAATACTTATTCTTGTGACAATAGAAGATAAATCATGATAACCATTTTTAAGTTTTTTAATTACTTCAAGAAATAAATTAATTTTTGCGTATGATTGTAATGTATGCTTGTGCAATGATATCAGATTCCTTTAAGTAGTTTTCTATGAATCTTTTCTTGAAGAGGCTCATCAATATCCAGTTCTATTGCTTTTTTCCAATAATATCTCGCTTGTATTTCATTTCCAAGCATCCAAAGTACGTCTCCGTAATGATCATTAACTGTGGGATCATAAGGCATCATATCAATTGAAAACTCTAGCAAAGAGAGCGCATCTTCATATTGCCCAACCTTATAATAATACCAAGCCAGACTATCAATAATGTAAGGATCGTTGGGCTTTAAAGAAATTGCCTTTTCAATCATTTCCTTGGCTGTAGATAAATTTTGATCCATATCAATATAAGAATAACCTAAATAATTTAATACATCTGGCTGTTCTTCATAAAGTTCTAACGCATTGATAAAGTTTTGTTCAGCCAATTTCCAATTTTTTGTTCTTTCATGAACTATCCCAATATTAAAATAAACTTCCCACAAGTTATCTTTATCTAATGCTTCTCCTAAATCGAGTGCTGTTCGATACGACTTAATTGCGTTGTTCCAATCCTTTTCGTATCGATAAAAATTTCCGAGTGATAAAAATATTTCAAAATTTTCTTCACTTTCTGAAAAATTTTTTAAATTATTGATAGCTTTTACACTTTCATCTTCATAACTATATGTTTCCGATGTTTGAATTGCTGCAAAATGTCCTAGATAATGAGTTTTAGGTATTAAGCTTAAGATATCTCGAGCTTTATCTTGATCTTGTGTTTGGCTCAAGAATGTTGCAAATATGTATTTTATCTCATGCATATTAGGTGATGTCTCTAAGGCCAATTGAAACAACATATGGGATAATTCTTGATTAACGTTTTTGATTAATGATTGTGCGTTGAATAAAACAATACCAATCCCCTGTAATGGGTTCTGAATAATTCGATTATTATTGGATTTAGTAAACTTCTCTATAAAAGCATCATCATAATCAGACAAATACTCACTTACAAAATTATTTTTTTCTTTTACAAGATTATTTCTGTTCAAAAAATTTAAATATAACTGCATTACATAAAGATCGTTTTGCATAGACAGTGACTGCTCATAAAAAATTTCTGCTAGTTCAATCTCATCTGCAAAGTCATATATGAGAGCCTTATGAACTAAGGTAAGATATTGATGATCATCAGATGATATCAGGTCGATCAATGCCATGCTCTTATCAAGAGAGGGACTATCGGCCCAAACCCAGGCCCTTAAAAGCCTAACAAAAGTACTGTCTGATATTTCTCCTCTCCATATACTGGCAAAACTCTGATCGGCAAAACCTTGCTTGTAAGAGTTTAAATATGAAATGCCATTTACGAGATGACCCTGAGGTGACTGATTATTCATGCAGCATGAGTTTACTTTTTTATCACAGCCTGCCTGAGCTAATTTAAATGAATAGTTATTGGCGCTGTACAAGTCACCATCTAAGATACTAAGAAGTAGTAATCGATCTAAAGCTAATAGATCATTTGGGTTTGATCGGTGTAATTTTTGATAATATCTCTTGGTTATTTTATAATCATTTGAATTACTTGATATGTTTGCAACTAAATAATCACCTATTTTTGGTAAATTTATTTTAGCGGCATTCGCTGAGCTGAAAGATAGAATAAATATTAAGATGAAAGAGAGTAATCTTATAAAACTCATACTCGTCTAATTTTACATATTTGCATACTTTGGCCCACCTCCACCTTCAGGTGTCACCCAATTAATATTTTGCGACGGCTCTTTGATGTCACACGTTTTGCAGTGAATACAATTTTGACTATTGATCACAAATCTAGGTGTTTCACTTTCATTATCTTGATGGACTTCGTAAACTCCTACAGGACAATATCTTTGCGAAGGTTCGTCGTATTCGTTCAGTGTATAACTTATCGGTAATTCACTATCTTTTAGTTGAAGGTGAACAGGTTGATTTTCTGTATGGTATGTGCCCGTCAAATAAACCGAGCTTGACCTATCAAAGGTTAGTACCCCGTCAGGCTTAGGATATTCAATTTTTTTTGCGTCTTTAGCTTTGATAAGTGTTTCATGGTCAGCGTGCTTGTGGGATAAAGTGAATGGCATTTTTCCCCAAAACAACCATTGATCAATTCCTGCTAACATGACGCCTAACATTGTTCCAAATCTAGTAAAGAAAGGCTTCACGTTCCGTGCTGCATGAAGTTCTTTATAAAGCCAGCTACTATTAAATTTTTCCTCGTAAACTGATAAATCAGACACTCTTTCGGAAATAAATTCATTGATAGCTTCTGCGGCTAGAATTCCACTTTTCATAGCAGTATGCGATCCTTTAATTTTAGGCATGTTTAAAGTGCCAGCATCGCATCCGATAAGTAACGCACCAGGCATATACATTTTTGGTAAGCTTTGAAGTCCACCTTCAATTAATGCTCTTGCTCCATATGAAATTCTTTTACCACCAGATAACATTTTTTTAATGGCTGGATGTGTTTTAAATCTTTGAAATTCTTCAAATGGTGAGAGATATGGGTTTGAGTAATCTAAGCCAATAACATACCCTAAATAAATTTGTTTATTTTCTGCATGGTAAACAAAGCTGCCACCGTAAGTATCATTTTCTAAAGGCCATCCAACTGAATGTAAAACCATTCCCTCGTCGTGATTCTCTTCCGGAACTTCCCATATTTCTTTTAAACCAATTCCATATTGCTGAGGATCAGAATTCTCTGATAAATTAAATTTATAAATTAATTGTTTACCTAGATGACCTCTGCATCCTTCTGCAAACACAGTAACTTTGGCATGCAGTTCTATACCTGGTTCATATGAGTCTTTTTTTTCATTATTTATATCAAGACCCATATCATTTGTCGCAACACCTCTTACTTTCCCTTGCTCATCATAAAGAATTTCTGAAGCTGCAAATCCAGGATATATCTCAACACCCATACCTTCAGCAACTTGCCCAAGCCATCTACATAAATTAGCAAGGCTAGTTATATAATTACCTTTATTATGTTGAACGGGAGGCAACAAAAATGATGGAACAGAGAAATAACTTTTTTCGGATAGAACTAAAAATTTCTCTTTTGATACTTTGGTTTTTAGAGGGCAGCCTTCCATAGACTGCCAGTCAGGTAATAGTTCGTCTAGTGCTTTGGTTTCAAATACGTTTCCACTCAAAATATGGGCACCGACCTCTGAAGCCTTCTCAACTATGCACACGTTTGCATCAGCATTAATTTGCTTTAATTTGATAGCAGTTGCTAGACCCGAGGGTCCCGCTCCGACGATAACTACGTCGTACTCCATCGCTTCTCTTTGAGTATCAGTCTCCATTATTAACTATATATTTAGTTTATAAGCATTATAATTCAATTTGTTTATGACGAAGTTAAATATTCAAAATACTATAAAACTACTAAATCAATATAAATTAAGCGGGGTTGATGAAAATATAGGAAATATGGCAAAAAATAGGTATGGAAAAGGAACAATAAAATCGCCTGATAAGCTCCAGTCAAAAGAAGAAGCAGACTTTCCTAAGCATGAAATCGAAAAAGATATTCTCAATATTGATAGTCTAGAATCATTAAAAGAATACATGTCAAATTTTAAAGGCTGTGAACTTCATAAAAGCGCAACAAACATGGTCTTTTCAGATGGAAACCCAAGTGCAAAAATCATGCTTATAGGTGAGGCTCCGGGTCATGATGAGGATATTCAAGGGAAGCCCTTTGTTGGAAGAAGTGGCAAGCTGTTGGATAAAATGCTAGAGGCCATCGATCTAAATCGAGAAAAAGTTTACATTGCGAATATTGTTCCTTGGAGACCACCAAATAACAGAAGGCCAACAGACGAAGAGATTGAGATATGTTTACCAATGATAAAAAAGCACATTGAAATAGTAAATCCAAAAGCAATTTTGTTATTAGGAAGCACTGCTACTTATGCATTAATTAAAAATAATGAGGGGATTACCAAGATTAGGGGAAAGTGGTTAGATATAGAAATTAATAAAAAAAAGTATCCGATACTACCTACATTCCACCCAGCTTTCTTGTTAAGACAGCCAGCTCAAAAAAAGTTTTCTTGGGAAGATTTAAAAAGTTTAAAGAAAAAAGTAAAAATATAAATTGAAATTTGACCCTCAGAAATTAATTGCTTTTGAAAATAACTTTTCCTTGCCCATTGCTGGTATTGATGAAGTTGGTAGAGGTCCACTTGCTGGTCCAGTAATTGCAGCAGCCGTAATACTTGATAGAAAAAATATTCCAGAAGGAATTAATGACTCTAAAAAAATTCCTAAAGCTAAAAGAATATTGTTAGCAGAAAAGATAAAAGAGAATAGTATTTATGCCTATGGAGCCGCATCCGAGATAGAAATAGATGAGATCAATATCTTACAAGCTTCATTATTAGCAATGAAAAGAGCGAGTGATAGACTATCAGTCGTTCCGAAAACAACACTTATCGATGGTAATTTCAAACCAGATATAAAAAACAACACCATTAGTATTATTAAAGGAGATAGTAAGTCTGTTTCAATTGCAGCAGCATCCATTCTTGCTAAAGTTTATAGAGACGAAATTATGCTTAAATATTCAAAGCAATTTCCAGAATATGGCTTTCAAACCAATTCAGGTTATGGAACAAAAGAGCACCTTTCAGCTCTAAAAAACCATGGAATTACCCCAATACATCGGAAATCTTTTAAACCAGTACACAATATATTGAATTAAGAAGATTATTTAAGTTATTGATTCTAAATACTATTGACCTGGATTCTATTTTGAATCATATTACCCGCTATGAAAACGGTCCTTGAAAATACGGCAGTAAATTCTGACAACATTATCTGTGGTGAGACAATTGAAGAGCTAAAGAATCTTCCTGACAATAGTGTTGATTTAGTATTTGCAGATCCTCCATATAACTTACAGCTTGATCAAAATCTATACAGACCAAACAATTCAAAAGTTGATGCCGTAGACGATGAATGGGATCAATTTGAGAGCTTTGAAGAATATGATAAGTTTTCTCATGCCTGGCTTAAAGAAACACAACGTGTATTAAAGCCAACAGGTACAATTTGGGTTATTGGTTCCTATCATAATATTTTTAGGATTGGTTATATCATGCAGAACTTAGGTTATTGGATACTCAATGATGTTATATGGCAGAAAGCAAATCCAATGCCTAATTTTAGAGGCAAGCGTTTCACTAACGCTCATGAAACTCTAATTTGGGCGAGCAAAGATAAAAATTCTAAAAAATATACTTTTAATTACGATGCTATGAAGTCACTCAATGAAAATATGCAAATGCGCTCAGATTGGTATCTTCCAATATGTAGTGGTCATGAAAGGCTAAAAAATGATGAGGGTAAAAAGCTGCATCCTACACAAAAACCAGAGGGACTTTTGCACCGAATCATTATTTCTTCAACAAATAAGGGTGAAGTTATATTAGATCCTTTTTTTGGGACAGGAACTACAGGAGCCGTAGCGAAAAGATTATCAAGAAAATATATTGGTATTGAAAAGGATAAGTACTACGTAAATTCCGCAAAAAAACGCATAGGTAAAATTAATTCGTATGAAATTGAATCTTTAAATATAAGTCAGTCAAAGAAAGCAGAGCCTAGAATACCTTTTGGGTGGTTAATAGAAAGAAAATTAATTGAGCCAGGTACCTTGCTATATGACAATAAGAGAAAATTTAAAGCTAAAGTTAGAGCCGATGGTTCTGTTATTAGCTCTAACAACACAGGCTCTATTCATCAAATTGGCGCTGAGGTTCAATCGGCATCAGCATGTAACGGATGGACTTTCTGGCATTTTGATGTTGAAGGTGAATTAAAACCAATCGATATTCTAAGGCAAAAACTTAGATCGGAATTAAATTAAACTTTTTCAATGTTTTCTTGCTCATTGTGGTTACAGCATAATCACTTAATTTATCAACATTAACCCACTTCAAATTAGAGGAGTTACTTGATAAGCATTTATTATTATTCCTGGCGTAATAAGCAATGTTTTGAATATCCATATGGCTAAAAGAATGCTTAAAATTTATGGCTGTCTTTTCCCAATGTGCATATGGAAATGGAGTTTCTTTTCTTGAAAACTTAATAGATTTTGCTTTCCATGCTGTTGATGGTAATTCCCATTGATTAGAAAGAATTCCCTCACTTGATCTTTTTTTCAGTAACACAAATCTGTCATTAAAAATTGAAATAAATGAAATGCAGTTCAGTTTTCTCTTTTTAACTTTCACTTTAGGTTCAGGAATAGAATGAACTAGCTTCTTATTATATGCAGTACACTTTTGGGATATGCAGCAAGCATCGCAATTAATTTTTTTTGCCTTACACACTAATGCACCTATTTCCATAATTGCTTGTGTATAATCTCTATTATTTTTGTTGGGACAAATCCTATTAGCAATTTCATCAATTCTTTTTTTATTTTCGTCAAGGGTTCCCGTTAGGCCATAAAATCTTGCTATTACTCTTTTTACATTTCCATCTACTGCTGACGCTTTCTTGTTAAATGCTATTGATCGGATCGCCGCAGAAGCATATTCTCCAATACCAGGTAAACTTTTAAGTTCATTTTCACTTCTAGGAATATCACCCTGATGTTTAAGCATGATTATTTCTGCAGTCTTAAGCAAATTTCTTGCTCTTGAATAGTACCCCAATCCTTGCCATTGAATTAGTACATCATCAATATTAGCTTTGGACAAAGTTTCTATATTCGGCCAGATCTTAAGAAACTTAATAAAATAAGGTATGACTGTAGAAACAGTAGTTTGCTGCAACATGAACTCACTCACGAGTACCCTGTACGGATAGTCTTTATGTGATACAGATCTTCGCCAAGGTAAATTTCTTTTGTTTTTTTTAAACCATAAGATCAAATTTTCTGAAAAATATTTATCTTTATTATGAGTTTTCATGCTAATTTCTAATATGACTTATAAAAAACTTAGTGGACCTCAAATTCTATCAAATCTTCTACCAAATGACGCAAAGAAATTATTAAAAAACAGAGGATTTTTTGAACTAGAACTACTTTCAAATTGGGAGAAAATTGTTGGTACAAGTTTTAATAAATTGTCCTACCCAACTAAAATCAAAACATCGAACTCGAGCCCTAAAGGAAAGGGCAAACTTGTGGTTAAAGTTGATAGAAGTATATCTTTTGCTTTTGAACATGAGCATAAAAAAATTGTAGATAAAATAAATTTATTTTTTGGCTACAATGCTGTTGAGAAGATTGAAATAATTCAAATCAATTTAAAAAATAAAAAATCTAGAAAAGATATTAATTTCAATCAATTAGATAATGAAATTAAAGAGAAAAATAAGACATATGAAGAGCTAGCGGATTTTCCAGAACTAAAAAAAAGCTTTGAAAAAATTGCTTCAAAAATTTCTAAGACGAAATTTTGACAAATTCTTTTTGTACTTAGAATTGTGCAATAAAACCTATTAAAATTGGTAAAAATTGAGTATATTCAACATGTTGTGTATTGTTTTAGTTATTGTATACAAAATGTAGGCTATAGTTATTAAAAATGAAAATTATTCATAAATTCTCTATCTTTCTTGTGTCACTCTTGGTGTCTTATCAATCGCTAGCCATAAGTAGCACATTAACGGGAATGCAGCTTGGAGATGATGCTGCTCCATTGACTATTGTTGAGTACCGTTCTTTAACTTGTAGTCACTGTGCAGATTTCAGCAATAATATTTTTCCGGAAATTAAAGAGAAATATATTGATACGGGAAAAATTAAATTTGAGGTCAGACCCTTTGCGTTGAATGCAATTGATTTAAATGCTTTTAAACTACTACACTGCACAGACGAAAAAGATTTTTTTGCTATGGAAAAACTTTTATTTCAGGATCAAAAAAAGTGGATTGTTACAAAACAAAGTGACCGAGTGTTAGAAAACAGCACAGATGCATTAAGAACATATTCTACATTATTCAGCATTTCTGAGGACGAATTCAATTCCTGCATGGAAAATGAAGAAATAACAGATTTTATTTTGACAATGAGAATAGATGCCGTTGAGGATTATGATGTTTCCTCTACCCCATCCTTTATCATAGATGGAGACCTCTATTCGGGAAATATGTCTTTTTCAGAGTTTGAAAAGATAATTGAGAAAAAAATTAATTAATGAAATTTAAAAAAATTAAAATCTTAGGCTTTAAATCTTTTGTTGACCCAACTGAGTTAAATATTGAACAAGGTCTTACTGGGATTGTAGGCCCTAATGGATGCGGTAAATCTAATGTAGTTGAATCTTTAAGATGGTGTATGGGAGAAACATCAGCAAAAAGTATGAGGGGCTCGGGAATGGAAGATGTGATTTTCTCAGGCACTGCAGATAGACCATCAAGAAATAATGCTGAAGTCACAATTTATTTAGATAATGAAGATAGAAAGGCGCCATCAGAATTTAATGATCAAATAGAAATTCAAGTAAAAAGGAAAATTGAGGTAGAAAGAGGTTCTGATTACAAAATTAACGGCAAAGATGTTAGAGCAAGAGACGTGCAGAGACTGTTTGCAGACCTTTCTACTGGAGCTCACTCACCTTCTCTTATTAGCCAAGGACGAGTTGGGGCTCTAATAAATGCAAAACCAATAGACAGAAGGTCAGTATTGGAAGAAGCGGCTGGGATTTCTGGTCTTCACTCAAGAAGACATGAGGCAGAACTAAAACTCAAAGGTGCTGAAAATAATCTCCAGCGAGTTAAAGACTTGATGAAACAACTGAATACTCAAATAAACAATCTAAAAAAACAAGCAGAACAAGCTGAAACTTACCGGTCCATCTCCTCTGAAATCAGTAAATTAGAGGGCATAGTGCTGTTTTTAAAATGGACCTTATTAAAGGAGTCTTTCGAAAAGTCTGATGAGGATTTGAAAACAAGTGAATCACAAATTCAAAAATTTACTCTAGAGGTTACCCAAGCAACTAACGAGCAACTAAAATCTAATGAGAAGATAAAGCCTCTAAGAGAAAAAGAGATTGAAGCTGCTGCAAAGCTTAATCGAATTAATCTTGAGAGAGACACTCTTGATCAAGAAGAGGAAAGAATAAAAGATGAAAAGAAAAACCTCGAAAATTCGATACAACAAATAATTAGTGACAATGAAAGAGAGCAATTTCAGCTTCAGGATGCAATCAAAGATCTTGAGGCATTAAAATCTAGAAGGGATACAGAAGATAATGGTCAAAATACAGATGAAATAAGCAATGAAACAATAGACCAACTAAAAGTAGAAAAAGAAAATTTAGAAGCAAAAATTCTAGATCTCGATCAAGAGATAGAACAGTACAATCAAATAAAAAATTCTAAAAGAGATGAATGGCAAGATACACTCATAACTTCAGAAAACTTAAAATCACGAGAGTCAACTCTTAAAGAGGTTGAAGGCTATGATGATCCACATAATTGGACATCTAAGTTTAAGGAAAAATTCTACTTCCACTTAAAAGAGATAACCGAAAAGGTAACAGGTGCAAATCAGGCATCTCAAGAAGCAAGAAATGTCTACGATAGGTCGAGTAATGAAGCTAAAAAAGCTGCAACCTTGTCATTGGAACTGAGAGAACAACTCAGACAAAAAGATGTTGAACAAAAGCAAAGTGATTGGACCTACGAATATCAAAGATTAAGTAAAACAATTAGATCGTCCAAAGAGCAGATAGAAAAATTAGCATCAAGAAAAACAAAATCCGAAGAAGAATTAAAAAAAATTTCAAATAGGCCTGAAGAAATTGCTCAACGAAGAGGGCAATTGATTGAAACAAAAGGGTTTGCAGAAACAGAAAGGCAGTTTGCTGCCGACAGACTTGCTGAAGCAGATAATGAGCTCAAAAAAATTGAGGCCAAACTTCGAAAAGCACAAAATGATCTAGCTAATATTAGAGAGTCAAAAGGAAGAACAGAAGCTACAAAAGAATTAGCAGAATCCAGATTGAAAGAGCTAGAAGATGAGTCAAAAGAAAAGTTTAATTGTGTACCGCATGACATCGTAAGTGTTTTAAATATTGCCGAGGATCTAGATACGATGAAAACTAATGCAGATAGAACTGAAATGAGATTAGACAGATTAAAGCAACAACGTGAAACAATGGGTGCCGTAAATTTAAGAGCTGATTTAGAAACAAAAGAAATCGATGATGAATTAGAGAACATGACAAAAGAAAAAGAAGATCTCGAAAGTGCAATTAAAAAAATGAGAATCTCAATTGAGGATTTAAATAAAGAAGGTAGAACAAGGTTGTTGAAAGCTTTCGATACTGTAAATAGTCACTTTAAAGATGTATTCGTAAAATTATTCAATGGAGGCAAGGCTCATCTTGAACTTATTGACTCGGATGATCCGTTAGAAGCTGGATTAGAAATGATGGTCAGTCCGCCAGGTAAAAAATTGCAATCTATGTCTCTTCTTTCAGGTGGAGAGCAAGCTCTTACTGCACTATCATTAATATTTGCAGTTTTTCTTACCAACCCATCACCGATTTGTGTACTTGATGAGGTCGATGCTCCACTGGATGACGCTAACGTAGAGAGATTTTGTGGCCTCTTAGACAGCATAACAGACAAGACCAATACTAAGTTTTTAATAATAACACACCATGCCCTGACCATGTCTAGAATGGACAGACTATTTGGTGTTACGATGGCTGAGAGAGGAGTTAGTCAAATAGTCTCCGTAGATCTTAAGAAAGCTGAGGAAATTGGAGCTGTTGCTTAAATGTCATCTGATCAGAATGACATTCGTAACCTGCAAGAAAAAATTCAAGCAGCTAAAAAGTCATCCTCACCAGACGCTCCAAATAATCCTAAACCCATAGGAAAAATCATGAAAGTGGTGGTAGAAATTGTCGCAGCAATGGCAGTTGGCCTTGGCATAGGGATCTTGGCAGACAATTATTTTGAGACGCGACCCTTATTTATAATTATCTTCTTCCTTTTGGGCAGCGCAGCAGGAATTCTTAATGTTTTTAGGGTTGCAAAAAGCCTTCAAAATAACTAAAAAATAACTCAATGGCTGCAGATAATCCTATAGATCCAATACATCAGTTTGAAATCTCTAAAATTGCTGAGATGCAAATAGCAGGTATAGATATTTCATTTACCAATTCATCTCTATTCATGGTCTTCGCGATAGCAGCCACGATGACTCTTTTTATATTAGGCTTATCAAAACGGTCCATCATTCCAAATAGAATGCAAATGCTATCCGAGTTATCATACAATTTTATCGCCAACATGTTGCGTGATCAGGTCGGAGATCAAGGGAGAGCTTATTTCCCATTTATTTTTTCTTTATTCATGTTTATTTTCTTTTGTAATTTTATAGGCCTTATTCCTTATACATTCACAGTAACAAGTCATCTTATTGTTACCTTTGCATTTGCTGGTTTAATTTTTCTAGCGGTAACCATAATTGGTTTCATGAAGAACGGCCTTGGTTATCTTAGAATATTCTATCCATCAGGTATTCCAATATTTCTAGCACCTTTAATTGTTCCAATAGAAATCATATCTTATTTATCTAAGCCAATCAGTTTATCCGTAAGATTGTGCGCAAACATGCTTGCGGGTCACAGTATATTAAAAATCTTTGCAGGATTTATCGTGATGCTTGGCTTTCTTGGCTTTGCTCCATTAATTTTTCTTGTAGTTTTATATGCACTTGAAACATTAATTGCAGCTCTTCAAGCATATATATTTACTATTTTAACTTGTATCTATTTAAATGATGCCCTTCATCCGGATCATTAAATTTTAATAAACAAAGAAAGGATAACAAAAATGGAAGTAGAAGCAGCAAAACTTATAGGAGCAGGATTAGCAACAATTGGCGTTGCAGGATCTGGAGCTGGTATAGGAACAGTATTTGGAGCATACGTTTCAGGTATATTTAGAAATCCATCAGCAGCACCACAAGCATTTGGACAAGTACTTTTAGGATTTGCACTCGTTGAAGCAATCGCACTATTTGCTCTCGTAATAGCATTCCTAATTCTTTTTGGTTAAAACATAATGAAATTTTTTCTTAAAATTTTTATTTTTGTTTTGCCCTTATCTGAAGCTTATGCTGAAGGTCAGAAATCTGCTGGCCTTCCGCAAATGGATATTTCAACTTTCCCATCACAATTATTCTGGCTGATAGTTACTTTTACAGCTTTGTATTTATTCATGTGGAAATTTGTGATCCCAAGGCTGAGCACAACAATAGAAGAAAGAAAAGATAAAATTTCTAATGATATTAACGATGCTGAAAATCTTAATTCTGAAGCAAGTAAAATTTTAGAAAATTATGATGATAAAATGAATTCTGCATCTCTTGAGTCAAATGAAATAGTCTCAAGTTCAAAAGCCACTATGAATGAATACTTAGATAAATTAAAAAAAGATAATGAAATCAAGATTAATGCAATGATTACAGAGTCTGAAAAGAAAATTCATCAACAAAAACAACAGTCTGAACAGGAAATTAAAAAAGCTACTATTGATACTATTAAATCTATCGTTTCTAAGTATGTTGAGACTGTTCCTAGTGATGATGAAATCTCAAAAAAGCTTAATTGATATGGAAATTTATAACTAATGTCATATTTATTTTCTGATCCTTCGTTTTGGGTATTTGTAGCGTTTCTAATTTTTATAGCAGTCGCACTTTTCATAAAAGCGCCGTCAATGATAGCAAAGCTTCTTGATGGTGAAATTGAAAATATTAAATCTGAATTAGATAATGCAAGAAAACTAAAGGAAGAAGCGAATTCTCTCGTTGCTGAATACGAAAGAAAAGTTCAGTCAGCAGATGAAGAAGCAAACAACATCATTAATCAGGCTAAAGAAATTGCAAAGAATCATGAGGAAACTTCTAAAGCTAAAGCAGAAGAATTTATAAAAAGAGCTGAGCAGCAAGCAATCGATAAAATATCAAGAGCAGAAAAAGTAGCGATTTCTAAAGTGAATGAGGAGATAGTAGCGAATTCGGTCAATATTGCTGAAAAAATTATCATTGAAAATATTAATGAACAGAGCTCAAAAAAATTAGTTGAGCAATCAATAAGCCAGATAAATAAACTTAAGACATAAATCATTACTTAATTAACTTATTCTGAGCTATAAATATTGTTAATGGCTGTATATACACAAATATCAATTGATGAACTCAATGTTTTTTTGAGCAAATATAACATTGATAATATAAATGAGTTTAGTGGTATCAAAGGTGGAACCTCAAATTCAAACTACTTACTCACTGCAGATAATAAAAAATTTATCCTGACTATTTTTGAGGAAAGAACAAATCAAGAGAATCTTCCATTTTATTTTGATTTAATGAATCATCTCAATGCCCATGATATCAAATGTCCTGAGGTCATTAAGGATAAACAGGGTAATTTCTCAAATTCTATTAAACAAAAGCATGCTGTTATTACTTCATTCCTAACAGGCAGTTCTTTAGAGAAAATAAAACCTATTCATTGTTCTAATCTAGGCCTAACCATCGCCAAAATGCATAATGCCTCTGAAAAACTTAATATAAAAAGAGAAAATGAGCTTGGTTTCGATAAGCTTGGTATTATTATTGAAAAGTTAAAGACTTATAAAAAGCATATTGATGATGAAAAACTAAAATTTATAGAAGATGAATTCTTATTTTTATCAAGGGAAATAAATAAAGACTTACCATCAGGTATAATTCATGCAGACTTATTTCCTGATAATATTTTTTTTGAAGAAAATAATCTAACAGGTATTATTGACTTTTATTTTTCGTGTAATGATTTTTATGCATATGAGATTGCTATTTGTCTCAATGCCTGGTGTTTTGAGGATAGTAATAATGAATTCAATCCAACCAAAGCTAAGTACCTATTAGGAAGTTATAACCAAGAACGAAAATTTTCTAATGAAGAAGTTGAAGCCCTGCCTCTGTTGGCCAGAGCATCCGCATTAAGATATTTGCTGACAAGACTTCTTGATTTTTATTCTCATGAAGACAGTGATTTAATTTTAAAAAAAGATCCAAATGAGTATATTTCTAAGTTGAGGTTTCACCAGTCAGTAAGAAAAGCCAGTGAATATGGACTCTGATATTTTACATATATACACAGATGGAGCCTGCTCTGGAAATCCTGGACGAGGTGGTTGGGGGGTTTATATTGAAAAAGGTATTGAGAAAATTGAGTTAAATGGATCTGATGAAGACACGACCAATAATAGAATGGAATTAGTAGCTGTTATTCAAGCTCTTCGGCACGTTGATCAGAACTCAAAAATAAAACTTTTTACAGATTCAAAATACGTAATGCAAGGTATACAAGAATGGATCTTAAAATGGAAAACAAATGATTGGAAAACTGCAAACAAAAAAGATGTCAAAAATAAAGATCTTTGGATGGATCTTGATAAACTTGTTGAACTACATAATATTGACTGGATATGGGTTAAGGGTCATTCTGGTGACTTTGGAAATGAAATAGCTGATAAATTAGCTACTTCCGCAATATCAAATTAGATATTTTCGAGCATATTATCTGCACTACTGACGCTTACTTGTCCATCTTCGTCTTCAACAAAAAATTTCTCTACCGTTCCATCATTGATTAATATCGAACATCTTTGAGTTTTTGTTGATGTGCCAAAGCTATCAGGAAAATCAGTTCCAATAGATTTTGAGAATTTTGCCTTGCTGTCTGATAAAAATAGAATCTTTCCAATGGAGCCTGACATTTCTTCCCAAGCAGACAATGTGAATATATCATTTGTAGCAAAGCAAATAACTTCATCGATTCCTCTAGCTTTCATTTCATCAGCTTTATCTATGAATCCAGGCAAATGATTCCTAGAGCAAGTCGGTGTGAAAGCACCAGGAACACCAAACATTACTACTTTCTTATCTTTACAATAGTCTAATACAGAAAGAGGTTGTGGGCCTTTTTCACTATCCATTTTTACAAGTTTAATATCTGGAATTTTGTTTCCTATAAGATCTACCATAGGCGCATACTATAAACTTTCATTTTTAATACAAGATAAAAGGAGGTGATCTTCCCAATTACCGTTTATCTTCAAATACTTTCTTACGAGTCCTTCAATAGCAAAGCCATTATGTTCAAGTGTTCTAAGAGATCGCTTATTGACTGGCAAACATGCAGCCTCTAACCGATGAAGATCTAATTCATCAAATATGAACTTTTTAATTAAATTTATTGCTTCACTCATTAGACCTTGACCCATTTTTTCTTCACAAATCCAATATCCTATTGAACATGACTGCACAACGCTTCTTTGAACATTGTTGATATTTATTTCACCTATTAAATTTTTAGTTTTGCTTTCAAAAATTAAAAAAGAGTAAGCACTGTCATCTAAAGCTAGCTTCTCGAAAAATCTTACTCTTTTTACAAATGAACTTCTTTCAAGTTCTGACGGTGACCAAAGAGGTTCCCACGGTTTGAGATAAAATTTATTTTTTTCCTTTAATGACGACCAAGCTTTCCAATCTTTATATTCTGGTGGTCTTAAAAAAACATTTTTGCCTTTTAGCTCAAATTCAATTCTCTTTGGGTAATATGTAGTTAAAAAGGACATTTAATGTTTATTCTCTAAAATAAATTTTTTCACTTCATCCGTATTGTTTTGGATGGAGTGAATTTTTTCATCTTTACTAAATAAATCCTTGTAATTACTTAATAAATCTAGATTTTTTCCAACAGCCATATCAACTGTTTCTGAAAACTTTACAGGATGAGCAGTTGATAATGTGAAATTCATGCGATCACTATCATTTGTCTTTCTTGAGGCATTTATGCCGGTAGCTGTATGAGGATCAACGAGGTAGGAATGAATTTCATGAACATTAGATATTATTTTGTTAACTTCTTCTTGATGTGTGCTTTCAGATGCAAAGATATTTGAAATAATATTTAAGTCCTGTTGCTCTACTGTTAATTTTCCCTTTTCTTCAAATAAATGCATTGCTGATGCTGTTTTTTCATTTGACTGACTCATGATATCAAACAAAAGTCTTTCAAAATTACTTGCTATTTGTATATCCATACTTGGGCTTGTTGTTTTTTTTACACTTTCTGTCTGGTAGATTCCTGTATTTATAAATCTGTGTAAGATATCATTTTCATTTGTAGCAATTATTAATTTATTTATTGGTAGTCCCATCTTATAGGCTACATATCCTGCATAAATATCACCAAAATTACCTGTAGGAACAGAGAAGTTAACTGTTGGTCTAGATGCATCAAAATAATTTATATATGTATAATAATAGTACACACATTGAATTAATATTCGCGCCCAATTAATCGAATTGACTGCAGATATATTATTTTCAGAACTGTACTTAGTATCCTTAAGAATATCTTTAACAATTTTTTGACAGTCATCAAATGTACCGTCAATTTCACACAAAAAGATATTACTTTCTGTCACAGTCGACATTTGACGTCTTTGAAAATCTGAAATTCTCTTACTAGGATATAAACAAAATATACTTATGTTCTTACTTTGCTTTACTGCATTAATTGCTGCAGATCCAGTATCACCAGAAGTAGCCACAATCAAATTTATTTTCTTATTTTCTTTTTCTAAAAAATGATCAAATAAAGGAATAAGTAATTGCATTGCAAAATCTTTGAAAGCAAGCGTAGGACCATTAAATAACTCAACCAGTATTTCGTTATCACTCAATTCTTTAAATGATACAAGGTTTTCTGATGAGAACTGCTTTGAATAGGAAATATTAATAATGTTTTCCAGTTCAATTATAGAAATAAAATCCTTAACAAATGGATAAAGTATTAATTTTGTAAGGTCTTTGTAGCTAATATTCTTATCTATTTTATTAACGTCTATTTGAGGCCAATTCATTGGTACGTAAAGTCCACCATCCTCTGCTAAACCAGCAAAAAGAACTTTCTTAAACGTCTCCTCATTAGTTCCTCTTGTGCTTCTATACTTCATTTTCAGTATTTCCTTGCCTTATATAATAGATATACATGATCAATATAACAATTGATAGCAAGAACCATGTAACTGCATACTGCAAGTGATTATTTCTTATGTTTGAAGGCTCAAATTCAATTAAAAGATTCTCAAATTTATTTTGATCGGTGATTTTAAGAATGTATGAACTTGACTCAATTTTATGAAAATTATCCATCTCGTCAGTATTTAGAAGGTACCATATGCTTGCTGAATATTCATTGTCAGGTATTAAAGGTTTTCTCTCTTTAGAATATATTAATGCTCCATTAAAAATAAACTCCTTATTTGTATCTATAAAATCGAGATTAAATTTTTCCTTAAAGTCATAAGGTATCCATCCCAAGATCACATAAACATATTTTACATCTTCAGTTTTTAAAGGTAATACAATTTCAAACCCTGACATGCCGTTTAAATTTGATTTAAAAAAATACATAAGTTTTTCTTTTACAAAAAAGCCTTTTAACTCTACTTGCATAAATTCAAATTCTTTATCCATGCCACCTTCAAAAGGAAATTTTTCCAGTTTGAGCATGTAATTTTTTTCAACTGAATTAATAATGTTTGTCTTCCACTCTAATCTTTGGGTTTGCCAATAACCAAGCAGTAAAAGAAAACAAATTGTTGCTAAAAAAATAAAATGGAAAGAGAAATTTTTAATCAATAGATAGATTAAGTTTAATAATAGCCCCAGACATATATTGCAGCGAATAGGAATAGCCATACAACATCTACAAAGTGCCAGTACCATGCAGCTGCTTCAAAACCAAAGTGATGGTCGGCCTTAAAGTGCCCTGCAATTGATCTTCCTAAGCAGACAATAAGCATCACTGTACCCATCAATACATGAAAGCCGTGGAACCCAGTTGCCATATAGAAAGTTGCTCCATAAATATGTCCTGAAAAAGCGAAATCAGCATGCATATACTCATAAACCTGGAAGCCTGTAAAAATTATGCCAAGACCTACTGTACACCAGAGACCTTGGATCAGCTCTTTTCTGTTTCCCTCAGTTAATGCGTGGTGCGCCCAGGTCACGGTTGTACCTGATAGCAAAAGTATAAGTGTATTTATTAGTGGTATATGCCAAGGATCCATTAAATGGATTTCTGCAGGAGGCCAAACAGATCCTATTTGTTCTGTCGGGAATAAACTTGCATTGAAATAAGCCCAAAACCAAGCAACAAAAAACATAACTTCTGAGGCGATAAACAATGTCATGCCATACCTTAGTCCAATCTGTACTACAGCCGTATGATGCCCTTGGTGTTCACCTTCAATAATAATATCTCTAAACCACATGTATGTAACATAAACTACAATAGCTAATCCAATAAGCATTAGCCATAAGTCATCAGTTCTAAAATAAATAACGGCACCAAAACACAAGATAAGCGCTCCAATGGATGCCAAAAGCGGCCATGGACTTGGTTCTACTAAGTGGTACTCATGAGAATTTGGATTGCGTGAACTCATAGAAATTATGTATCACTGTTTTCATAAAAGGTATAGGACAAAGTAACTTCGGATAGATCTGCTACGTATTGATCATTTTTAATTTCAGGGTCAATATAAAAAGAAACTGGCATAATTTTTTTTTCATTAGCTTTTAATTCAGTATTTTGAAAACAAAAACATTCTATTTTGTTAAAGTATTTTGCTGCCTCAGCTGGGGCAACATTGTATACCGCTGTTCCATTCAATGCTTGATTGGTGTTGTTGATTATAACGTAGTTGATTAATTTATTTTCGCCAATTTGGATTTGATGTGTTCTTTGCTCAGGGAAAAAATCCCAGTTCAAAGTTGATCCAACGTTTGAATCAAGTCTTACATCTATTAGAGATTCAGTTATATAAATACTTTCTTGAGAATAAATTTTTGGAGTACCTCCAAAACCTGTAACTTTACAAAAGTAATTATATAGTGGTACAGATGCATAGGCTAATATCACCATTGAAATAGCAACTCCTAGCAGGCCTGCAGCTAAAGAAGCATTCGAACTATATTTAAAATTGAAAAAGTTCATTTATATAAGACTTAACCTGTAAATTGTATATGTGAAGAATGAAGCAACAAAAAAAACAAGTATTAATGCTGTAATTAAGTTCCTTCTTTTTATTTTTTTATTAATCATAATATATTCCATAATAAATTATCAATAAGGAGGATTGCAAAAATATTAAAGAGATAAATAATGGAAAAGAAAAATAGAGTTTGTGCTTTTTTTTCTAATAACTTGCTGTGATCTACATATTTTCTGAGATCTAATGCTAGATATATGAAACAGATACCCATAATAGATGACAAAGTTCCAAAGAAAAATGAATAGTAGTAACTCATTAGAAGTGTTACAGGTAAGAGTGTTAGTGAATAAGCGATAATTAAACTAACTGTTTTTTTATTTCCAACGACTAGTGGCATCATTGGAATTCCAGCTTTTTTGTAGTCATCAGATTTATACAGTGCGAGAGCCCAAAAATGAGGGGGAGTCCATAAAAAAATTAAAATAAAAAGTAGACTGATTTCTGGTGATATACTGCCAGTAACAGCTGTCCATCCAATAATTGGAGGGAACGCTCCAGCAGCTCCACCGATAACAATATTTTGAGGAGTTCTTTTCTTTAGCCATACTGTATAGACAAAAATATAATAGAGAATAGTTAGAAGAAGAATTGAGGCAGACAGAAAATTTGCAACATAGTACAAAAGATAAATTGAAAATACTGACAAAGTAATTCCGTATATAAGAGCTCCATTTGAACTGATAAGCCCCATAGGCAATACTCTATTCTTAGTTCTCTCCATCAAGAGGTCTGTTTTTCTCTCATACCACATGTTTAGGGCGCCGGATGCCCCTGATCCAATTGAAATAGCTACAATTATCAGAGCTCCTTCATAAATAGTTATAAATCCTGGAGCAATTATCATGCCTACAAAGCTAGTGAAAATGGAAAGAGACATAACTCTTGGCTTTAATAAAGAGATATAGAAGCCGACCTTTGAAAAAAATGAGTTAATCCCAATTTCTCGTTTATCAGAAACTGAAGTTATATTTGCCATTCAATCTTACTACTTTACTTCAGGTAGCTCCTCAAATTGGTGGAAAGGTGGTGGAGATGATAAAGTCCATTCTAAAGTAGTTGCGCCTTCACCCCATGGATTATCAGCTGATTGTTTCTTTCTCACAAAAGCATGAATAAGCATTATGAAGAACACAGCTAATCCTATCAATGTAACAAATGATCCCATAGAAGATATATAGTTCCATCCAGCATAAGCATCCGGATAATCGACATACCTTCGTGGCATGCCAGCAAGTCCTAGGAAATGCTGAGGGAAAAAGATTAAATTAACACCTATAAATGTTAACCAAAAATGTAACTTTCCAAGTAATTCAGAATAATCGCTTCCAAACATTTTACCAAACCAGTAATAAAAACCACAAAAAATAGCAAACACGGCTCCCATCGATAACACATAGTGGAAGTGAGCAACAACATAATATGTGTCATGCAATGAATGGTCTATTCCTGCATTAGCCAGAACAACTCCAGTCACTCCACCTACAGTAAATAGAAAAATAAATCCAATTGCCCACAACATAGGAGTCTTTAGCTCCACAGAGCCACCCCACATCGTAGCAATCCATGAAAATACTTTAATACCAGTAGGAACTGCAATCACCATAGTTGCAAAAATATAATATGCTTTAACATCCGCATCCATACCAACAGTGTACATGTGATGAGCCCAAACAATAAACCCTAGAAAACCAATTGAAACCATTGCATAGGCCATACCTAAATAACCAAAAACAGGTTTCTTAGAAAATGTTGCCACAACGTGACTTATAATCCCAAATCCTGGTAGTATTAAAATATAGACTTCAGGGTGACCGAAGAACCAGAACAAATGTTGGAATAATACAGGATCTCCACCCTCAGCAGCACTAAAGAAAGCGGTTCCAAAGTTCCTATCTGTTAGGAGCATTGTTATTGCTCCAGCCAATACTGGAAGTGACAACAATAATAAAACTGCTGTGACGAGAATGGACCAAACAAAGAGAGGCATTTTGTGTAAAGTCATACCTGGCGCTCTCATATTAAAAATCGTAGTTATAAAGTTGATTGCACCAAGGATTGAGGAAGCTCCTGCTAAGTGAAGAGAAAAAATTGCTAAGTCAACAGCAGGACCTGGTGAGCCTAAATTTGCAGAAAGTGGTGGATATATTGTCCAACCACCTCCGACACCTGGGCCGCCAGATGTCCCATCCACAAAAAGTGAAGCAATTAATAAGATTAGAGATGCTGGCAATAACCAAAAAGAAATATTATTCATTCTTGGAAAAGCCATATCTGGAGCACCGATCATCAAAGGAACTATCCAGTTACCAAATCCTCCGATCATTGCTGGCATCACCATAAAAAATATCATTAACAAGCCATGACTTGTAACCAGAACGTTATAAAGATTGTGATCACCACCTAATATTCCGTCACCAGGATACATCAACTCCATTCGCATTAAAACTGACATACCAGTTCCAATTAAACCGGCGGTAATTGCAAAAATTAAGTATAAAGTTCCTATGTCTTTATGATTTGTAGAATATAGATATCTTCGCCATCCTGTTGGATGATGATCATGACTGTCAACTTGATCTGCCGTTATGTCTGCCATTTTTATTTGCTCCTTCTAAGTTACCTAGTTCTTTGCGAGGTCGTATGTTTCTGTTGAATAATCTATTCCAGACGATGCATACTCCTCTTTAGCAAAGTCTAACCAATCGTTAAATTCACTTTCCGATACAACTTTTACATTAATTGGCATAAATGCGTGCTTCGGACCACATAGTTCTGAACACTGGCCATAATAAATACCCTCTTTGTTAGCCTTAAACCATGTTTCATTTAATCGCCCAGGCACTGCATCCATTTTTACCCCAAATGCAGGAATGGTCCATGCATGAAGTACATCTGCAGATGTGATTTGAAGTTTGACTACTTTATTTACAGGCACCACG
This sequence comes from uncultured Pelagibacteraceae bacterium, assembly GCA_902605215.1. Lineage (GTDB taxonomy): Bacteria > Pseudomonadota > Alphaproteobacteria > Pelagibacterales > AG-422-B15 > CACNXQ01. Next base: position 14,173 of record CACLBX010000002.1, on the reverse strand, counting down.
ATTTGCGTATCAGTCTCCAAAAGCCTTAACTTTGGATCTGATAATTCATTCTCTAGCAGCATATTTGCATCGAATACAATGTCTTCATAGTCCGGATATTCGTAAGTCCAATACCATTGATTACCTATTGCTTTTATAGTTAAGTCTGCTTTTGGAATAGTTTCTGAAACATACAGTAGTCTAAAAGATGGTATAGCGATAATTATTAATAGTATTACGGGGATTACAGTCCATAATATTTCTATCACTGTATTATGAGTTGTCGTAGAAGCTACTACATTTCTTTTACTATTAAATTTAAACATTATGTAAAGAAGTAGACCTAAGACGAGCAATGAAATACCTGTTATAATCGGCATAAGTATATAACTGTGGAAAGAAATGATATCTGACATCAAGTCAGTTGCAGGCTCTTGGAAACTAAGTTGCCAGTTTTGTGAAATTCCTTCATTCGCAAAGGCGCTGAACGGCAAAAAAACTAATGTAATAATTTTTAAAAAAATGTTCATAAATTGCGTAGATATTGAAAATAAATGCGTTAATGTTACTTACTTATATATACTGTTTAAATTCTTAGAAACTATGGATAATTTTGCGACAGTTTGACGCAATTTTTATTAGTTTTTAGGCTTTTTTTAGTATAAATTTAAAAAATTGGAGTAATTTCATAGAGCATACTAGTATGAGCAAAGACATAAAGAATCAATCGACGGATAGCTTATTCTTTTCTCGAAGCAACCTGGATAATAGTAGTGTTGATAAAATAGTTTCAAACGCCCTTCACAGGGCGGATGATGGTGAACTATTCATGGAATTTTGTGAGAGTGAGAGCTTTGTCTTTGATGATCAAAGATTAAAAAGTGCCTCTTTTGATAAATCGAAAGGTTTTGGTTTAAGAGCTGTTGCAGGTGAAAGTTCTGGCTATGCTCATTCATCTGACATAGATGAAAAGTCTCTTAAAAAAGCATCTGATACAGTAAATTTTGTGACTAAAGATAATAACGCAAATTTTAATGCTGCATTTTCCAAGACTAATAGAAAATTATATAACGAAGCAAACCCTATCAATGAAACAGAATTTTCTGAAAAAGTTAATGTATTAAAAAACATCGATGAATATGCGCGTTCAAAAAATTCTCAGGTTAAACAAGTTTCTGCATCGTTAAATGGTGAGTGGCAAGCAGTTCGTATCTACAGACCAGGAGGAATTGTTATAGAAGATTTAAGGCCATTGGTCAGATTGTATATTTCAATTGTATTAGAAAAGGATGGGAGACAAGAAAATGGAAGCAGGGGTTCAGGCGGCAGAGTTGACTATTCATCTTTTCTAGATCCAAGTCATTGGAAGCAACAAGTAGACGAGGCCATTAATCAAGCAGAGATCAATTTAACTTCGATAGATACACCTGCAGGTGAAATGGATGTGGTACTTGGTCCAGGATATCCGGGAGTTCTTCTTCATGAAGCGATTGGACATGGACTTGAAGGAGATTTCAATAGAAAAAAAACATCTGCATTCTCTAATTTACTTGGAGAGAAAATTGCAGATGAAGCAATAACAGTAGTTGATGATGGCACTATTGACTCAAGAAGAGGATCTCTAAGTGTAGATGATGAAGGAACACCCACGAATTGTACTACTTTAATTGAAAATGGGATTTTAACAGGGTATATGCAAGACCGGCTCAATTCAAGATTGATGGGTGTTAGTCCAACAGGAAATGGGCGAAGAGAAAGCTACGCACATTTGCCTATGCCTAGAATGACCAATACTCACATGTTGTCTGGAAACAGAGACCCCAAAGAAATACTGAAGTCAGTAAAAAATGGATTGTATGCAGTAGATTTTGGCGGTGGGCAAGTAGACATTACCAGTGGAAAATTTGTATTCACTTGCACTGAAGCTTACAAAATTGAGAATGGGGTTGTAACAAGCCCTGTCAAAGGAGCCACGTTAATAGGCAATGGACCAGATGTGCTTAAAAGAGTAAAGATGGTCGGTAACGACTCAAAAATGGATAGTGGGATCGGAACTTGCGGTAAAGATGGCCAGAGTGTTCCTGTAGGCGTTGGTCAACCAACAATGTTAATTGAAAATTTAACCGTCGGTGGTACTGCTACTGCCTAACTAACTTGTCGATCCTGATCTTTCCAATACGGTTCACGTAATACTTTTTTAAGAACTTTGCCACTTGCATTTCTAGGAACTTCATCGATAAAATCAACTGACTGAGGTTTTTTATAACTTGCAATTCTGTCTTTGCAAAAATTTATAACATCGTCCTCGGTTAAATTAGAGCCTTCTTTTTTTACAATACAAGCTTTAACAACTTCTCCATACTTTTCATTTGGAATGCCAATGACGGCAGCATCAATAATGTCTGGATGAGCAAACAATGCTGCTTCTACTTCTGTTGAATAAATATTTTCACCACCCGATACTATCATGTCTTTAATTCTATCCTGGATATAAACAAAACCTTCTTCGTCAATGCGTCCCGCATCTCCTGTATGCATCCATCCTCCCTTTAAAGCTTTTTCTGTTTCTTCTTTTTTATTCCAATACCCTTTCATAATCTGTGGGCCTTTGGCGCAAATCTGTCCAATTTCTCCAACAGGAAGTGGATTTTCATTTTCATCTCTAATTTCAACTTGAGTATCTATAGCTGGTCTGCCACAAGATTTAAGAAGCTCAGGTTTTTCCTCTATAGCGCGTATATGTTCTTCAGGTGTCATTAGGCAGATTACAGCAACTGTCTCAGTCATTCCAAAACCTTGTCCAAATTTACACTTAAAAACATCCATTGCCTTTTTGAGAGTTTCTGGGGCGATTGGTGAGGCTCCATAGTGTATCTGATCTAAATTATCATATTCATTACTTGCAACATTTGGCACTGATACTAAGCAGGCTTGGATCATCGCAGGGACCAGTACTGTGTGCGTGATTTTTTCATTTGCTAAACAATCTACTACATCTTGAGGAATAAAATCCTCTTGAATAACAATTGTTCCACCTATTGCAATGCACCCACACATATTAATCATTGCGGCAGCATGGTACATCGGTGCCACTAAAAGAGTTCTTGATGGCCTAGGTAAAGTTAAACTATTTAAATACTGTCTAATATTAGCTGCAACATTTCTCTGTAAAAGAACAGCACCTTTTGGATGACCCGTAGTACCACTAGTATACATTTGATAAACGTCATCGTTTTCATGAATCTTTAAAGTTGGTTTTTCATTCGAACTATCTAAAAGCCAGTTATAAAAATCATGGAATTTTTCAATACTGTTATCGACCGATACAGAAATATATTTTTTTATATTTTTTAATTCTGATGAAATCTGATTTATTCTGTCCGAATACTCATTTCCTTTAACTATTATAAGTTTTGCTTCAGAGTCATTTATTATGTATGACCATTCTTGATCTGCTAAACGATAATTTAATGGAACAGGAACAACGCCAACTTTTGATGCAGCGTAGTACATGATTGCCATTTCAGTGCAATTTTTTGCAAGAAATGCAAATCTATCTCCAACTTCCAAACCCTCAGAAACTAATTTATTAGCTAATTGATTGCTTAATAAATTTGCTTCTTGATAAGATAGTGAATTTCCTTCAAATTCGGAGAAGGGAAAATTAGGATTTTTATCAGCTCCATTTTCTAAATGCTCATGTAATAACATGATAAAATTTTATATAATTATTTTTTTTCTACAAGCTCAATTAAAGAACGTATCTTTGAGCTTCTCACTTGCAAATAAATTAATTTGATCATCATAGTGCGTAGAACCCATATTCATTGTAGCGCTTCCAAATTGATGAATACTTTTTGATACCTGTTTTTTATTTTCATCCCATTTTACATAGATATAAAGGCCATCTCCAGCAACAGCTTTAAGTATACCATCATCGCTTCGAGGAGCATAAATTGCCCTTAAAACGTCCGGCCCTCCTTGAATATGTACTAAGTTTGAACCTCTTTCTAAGAAATTAACATCACTCCATTTTACACTTAATGCCCCAAAGTTTTTTTCAAAATCATCAATGCAATTTATAAAGACTTCGATTGGATCAGGACGCGGCTTTCTTGTTATTTCTGCTAACCATTCAGGAGACAAAATGCAAACCCCAAAAGCAGCATGTAAATTATTTGTGTCAGTGCCTAAATCCCAATCTTTTAAAAATTCTTGAGCATTTTTTAATTTATTTTCTGAGAATTCATGATTGAAAATTTCTTCCATGAATTTGTATTGTCTTGAATTATAGGAAAACTTATTATCGTGTTTGTATTTATCAAGTTCACTGAATGATATTGATTTGTCAGCATCAAGAAGTTCATACGCTCTATACGCTCTATTCGTTGTTCGTGTTTGAAAGCCCATGGTTGGATTGAAGTTAGATAAAGATAAGTTATCTTCCTTAGCTGTAACAAAAAAAGGATTTTGATTGGTACTAAAGATATATCCGGAGCTTGGATTTAAGATCTGAGGCACACTTTCAAAAGGATGAAAATCTGTCCAGATTAATTCACTTTTATTTCCAGGAACCACTTGCTTCCAATCATAGTTTGGATCTCTTACCGGCGACTTAGCATTATGAACAAAAAAGATATTATCATCCTTATCAGCGTAAACTAAATTTAAACTAGCTAGCTGTTCCATTCTTAGGGCATCAAGCCACTCATCGATATTTTTTGATTTATTCATTTTGAGCCATGCAGTTGAATGGTTGACATCATTCATTCCAACAAACCTGAGGGCATAGGCTTTATTATCGTCTTTTAAAGCTGGTCCATGCGCTGACTGGTACATTTTTATAGGATATGTAATATTAAAAGGTCCAAACAATTTGACTTTAAAATTTTGCTCAGTTTCTTTGAAGTTTACCCATTCACCGTCTAGTTCGTACTGATTTTTGTTCTCTGGATTAAGTTTTAATTCATAAAGATCAGATAAATCTGGCTGATTTACTGTAGCTCCCCACCCGAGATGTTCATTGAAGCCAACATGCACAAATGGCGATCCTGGAAAAGTACCGCCCATGATATTTAAGCCTTCTCCACTTTTTATATGAATTTCATACCAAGCAACTGGACCCGTTAATGGCTGGTGTGAATTAATGACAAGCATTGTCTCATTGTCTTGTGATCTGCTTTTGGAAACGGCAAATGCGTTTGAACCTGATGGTTTAAAGTAAGTATTTATGCTTGCAACTATTGGATTATTGGATAGTGAGTTCATATTCATTGCAACTTCCTCTTCTTTATTATCCATTAAATTAATGAGTTCAGCGATTGAATGGTCTATGCCATAAAATAACGGCATCCGAAATGTCATTCCAGCAACTAAATCACTTACAGTAGCCGGATATAGAGATTGATCAACTAAGTTAGGATTTTTTGCTGCATAATAGTTAAGTCCATCTGCATAACCTTTTATATAGTTAATCGTCTCCTCTGGAATTTCTGAAATTTTTTTATTAACAGTTTCATGAACATTAAAAAACTTAAATAAAAAATCTAATTCTACTCCCTCAATTGCATCTAGGTTTTCCATAATATCACCATCGCCGGTAATAAGTGAATAAATGGCAGAGAATGTCTTTGAATTAAAATTTAAATTTGAAAGTTCTCCACGAGACATTTTAATCATCATCTCTACATGCTCTAAATCATCTTCTGCTTGTGCATATGCAAACCCGAATGCTGCATCTTTATCCCTCATACCATGAACATGGGGAACGCCGTATGTATCTCGTTTTATTTGATAGCTATAATTTTTTTCAACCTCTAAAAATTTTTTAGAGTCAAAATTAATTGTATTTCTATAATTTTGTATAATTAAGAATATTACAAAAATGACTACAATACCTAGCAACGAAAATAATAATTTTCTCAAAACTATGCTGACTGTTTATAAGACTGAGAAAGATCTAATGCAGGTAAAAAATCATTGCCTAAAATATGATCTGCTATTTTTTCAGCAATCATAATTGTTGGTGCATTTGTATTTCCACCAACTAAATTAGGCATTATAGAAGCGTCAACTACGCGAAGGTTTTCTACACCCCGAACTCTCAATTTATCGTCGACAACAGCATTTTCATCGCTTCCCATTTTACATGTGCCAACAGGATGATAAATTGTTTCTGCTTTTTCTCGAATGAAGTTTTCTATTTGTTCATCTGACTGAACTTCAATACCAGGTGATATTTCTTTACCACGATATTCGTCAAATGCTTTTTGGCTTATAATATCTCGAGACATTTTTACACCTTCTATCATTACATCCCTATCCTTTTGTTCAGCAAAGTAGTTTGGCTGAATTACAGGAGCAACACGAGGGTCAAGAGACTTAAGAGCAATATACCCTCTACTTTCAGGACGTAATTGACAAATATGATTACTAAAACAGTGCGATTCTGGAAGTTTAGCTCCATGATCTTGCAACAAGACACTTAAAAAATGCATTTGGATATCAGGCACATCCAGAGACGGATCTGTCTTTAAAAAAGTAAGAACGTTTAGTGGAATCATGCCACCAGGTCCTTTTCTAAGAGTTCCCCACATACCTAGAATCCATGCTTGTTTTAGGAAGCCAAATGGACCCATTACGTATTTAGCGTCTGTAACAGGCTGGGTACATTCATTATGAGTAAGAATATCCAAATGATCTTGCAGATTTTCTCCAACTCCAGGAAGGTCACTAACAACATTTAAGTCCCATTTTTTTAAATAATCAGCTTTTCCGATTCCTGATAGAAGAAGTATCTGAGGAGAGTTTATAGCTCCACCACAAACAATAACTTCCTTGTCAGCAAATACTTTCTCTAATTTATTTTTTCTTAAAAATTCAACTCCAATGCATTTATTTTTTTCGAATAAAAGTTTTGAAGTAACCGAGTTGGTATAAATTGTTAGATTTGTTCTATTTTTTACTGGCTCAATAAATGAGTATGCCGTACTTGCTCTTCTTCCATTATCAATATTTTGAGATACGGGACCAACTCCCTCTTGATCTTCTCCGTTAAAATCAGGATTATATTTATATCCTGCTTGTTGACCCGCCTCTATAAATGCATAGTGTAGTGGATTGGTATCCAAATTTGGGTTGGAGACTTTTAGTTCTCCATTAGATCCATGATATAAGTCAGAACCATTTTCGTTATTTTCACTTTTCTTAAAATAGGGCAAGACTTCTTCATAAGACCAGCCGGCATTCCCAAGTTGTCTCCAGATATCATAATCACGGGCGTGCCCTCTTATGTATAGCATGCCATTTATATTACTTGAGCCACCAACTCCTTTTCCTCTAGGGAAGAAAAGCTCTCGATTATTTAAATGTGGCTGCCCTTCTGTATAATATGCATAGTTGTAGAGTTTTGCATCAAATGTTTCACCAGCCATAATCTTGGAAACACCTGAAGGCATTTTTATGAATGGGTGCCAATCAGTTCCTCCAGCTTCTAGAAGAAGAACTTTGACGTTTGGATCTTTTGAAAGTCGATTAGCTAGTACGCATCCAGCCGAACCTCCTCCTGCAATAATGTAGTCAAAATTTATTGACATTATTTCCCCTCTAATAAGTCTTTTCTATATCGTTTCATATTTTCAACATAGTGCAAAGCGCTTAATTCAATTATCTTTTTTTCCATGTCTGTCAACTCTCGTTTCACTTTTGCAGGCGAGCCAACAATTAGTGAATTATCAGGAAACTCTTTTCCTTCAGTAACTAAAGAATTTGCACCTACAAGACAGTTGTTTCCAATTTTTGCTTTATTTAGAACAGTAGAGCCCATTCCAATAAGTGAGTTATTGCCAACAGTGCAACTGTGAAGAATAACCTTATGACCCACAGTTACATTATCACCAATGTTAAGAGGCATGCCATCATCTGTGTGGCAAACAGAATTATCTTGAATATTAGAATTTTCTCCTAAAATAATTGGATCATTGTCACCTCTTAATATGGCACCAAACCATACGCTCGCATTTTTTTTAAGGGTTACATCCCCAATTATCGCCGCGTTGGGCGCAACCCAAAAATCCAAATTCTCTTTATTTAATTGTTTATCACCAAGTGAGTAAATCATAGGTTTTTATTTAATAAATTATTGTTTAATTATATAGTATCTTTTTATAGACAAAAACTGAAGATAATTATGGTTGCATTGGAAACTCCTATTTGTAATTTTGGTTGGAACGCACCTGGCTTTAACTTGCTTGGCACAGACGGAAAAAATTACAAATTTGATGATGTTAAAGGTAGCAATGGTACCTTAGTTATGTTCATTTGTAATCATTGTCCTTACGTGAAATCAGTAATTGGAAGGATAGTTGAAGATTGCAATTTAATAAAAGAAAAAGGGATTGGCGTTATTGCAATTATGTCTAATGACGTCAATGATCCTAAATATGGGGCAGAAGACTCTTTTGAAAATATGAAACTTTTTGCTCAAAATAATAAATTTACTTTTCCTTACGTTTATGATGATACGCAAAATACTGGCAGAACTTATGACGCAGTCTGCACTCCTGACTTTTTTGGTTTCAATGCAAAAAATGAACTTCAGTATCGGGGTAGGCTTGAGGCTTCACAGCAACAATTAGTACCTAATGCAAAAAAAGAACTCCTTGAAGCAATGTTACAGATAGCTGAAACAGGAGTGGGTCCAAAAGATCAAATACCAAGCATTGGTTGCTCTATAAAGTGGAAAGAATAGACTTTTATCTGTGATTATAATCACAACACAATGTTTTGCTCCTAAGATTGGTGGTATAGAATCTTTGATGACAGGTATGGCTGAGGCTATGTCCAATGTTGGTAAAGATGTATTAGTTTTAGCTGATGGAGATAAAATAATTGATGACGATAAACAAAAATATAAAATAGTGAGGTTCTCAGGTTGGAAGCCAATTAGAAGGAGGCGTAAAGCAGAATATTTAAAAAAATTTATAGAAAAAAACAATATCGAAGTAATTTATGCTGACTCATGGAAAAGTATTGAATATTTGGGTAATATTAAATCAAAAGTAATTGTCCTTGCTCATGGCACTGAAATACCAAAAAAATATTTTGATAATTTTTACGCTTATTTAAATATTAAAAAAAGACGAATAATAAAATCTTATTCAAACTGTGAAACAATTGCTGCCAATTCTACCTACACAAGAGATCTAATGGTAGCATCATTAAATATAAACTCAAAAAAAATTAAAATTATTCACCCAGGAATTGATGTTTATGAAGATTTCATTAATGAAGAAGACCGAGCAAGTGTAAGTAATATGATTAAGGGTTCATCTCCTGTTATTGCAACTCTAGCAAGAGTTGAAAAAAGGAAAGGCCATAAATTTGTAATAAATGCAATATCGAAATTAAAATCTAAATTTCCTAATATGCTCTATCTTATTGCAGGCAAAGGGCCATATTTAGAAGAAATAAAAAGATATGTAAGATTAATGGGCCTTGAAAAGCATATTATGTTTCTCGGTTGGATAACTGAGCCAGAAAAATCATTAGTTTTACAAAGCTCTGACATATTTATAATGACACCAATCACTGTAGGTCAGTCAGTTGAAGGGTTTGGCATGGTATTTATTGATGCTGCCTTTCACGGTATTGCTACTATAGGAACTTTAAGTGGAGGTATATCAGATGCAGTAGTAAATAACCAAACAGGATTGCTGTCTGAAGAGGGAAATCAAGAGAGCATTATAAAAAATATTGATAAATTGCTTAGTAATAAAGAATTAAGAGATGAATTGGGTAGAAATGGAAAAATTAGAGCAAGAGATGAGTACTCATGGAATGTAAAAGTATATGAATATTTAAAACTATGATTTTCAATTAATTTAGCATGGTAGCGGGAGAGGGATTTGAACCCCCGACCTAAGGATTATGATTCCTCCGCTCTAACCAACTGAGCTACCCCGCCAAAGGCTGTCATAATATACAAAATAATTATTTTGTCGACTGGATCCATCCGCCTCCAAGGAGACGTGTTCCATATTCATCTTTAGTATAAAAAACACATGCTTGACCGGGAGAAACACTATTTTCAGGTTTTGTCAAACTAACTATAGCTCTATTATCTGATTGAATTTCTATTTCCGATTTTAATAAACCTCCACTAGACCTTACTCTTACTAATATATTGAGATCAGATATGTCTGTAAGAAGATTTAATCTATTAACAGTTATAATTGAAGATTTTACTTCTTCTTTTTGAGCAACTATAACCCGGTTTTTCTCTGCTATTATTTCTTTAACATATAAAGGATTTTTCCTTGAAATTCCTAACCCCCTTCTTTGTCCGACTGTAAAATTGTGAATACCTTCATGTGAATTGAGCACTCTCCCCTCAGTATCAACAATATCTCCTTTTGAATTCTCAACACTGTCCTTAATAAAATCTTTATAATTACCATCTGGAACAAAACAAATGTCCTGACTATCTTTTTTATCATGTAAATGAAAATCTAAATTCTTCGCTATATTCCTTATTTCATCTTTCTTATGATAACCAAGAGGAAAATCTAAAAAATCGAGATCCTTCTTTTTCGTTGTAAATAAAAAATAAGATTGATCACGCTCAGTATCCTCTGGAATATACAATCTCCACTCATTGTTCACCTTAATTTTTTTTATATAATGGCCAGTTACTAAACTCTTTGCATTTAAACTTTTTGCAAATTCAATGAGATCCAAAAATTTTACTTTTTCATTACAATTAATACATGGGATAGGAGTACGACCTTTCTCATAGTCATTAATAAAAGGCTCTATTACATTTTTTTTAAATATTTTCTCATAGTCTAAAACGTAATGTGGAATGGTTATATCGTTGGCAATCTTCTTAGCATCTATTATGTCTACGCCTGAACAACAGGATTTTGATTTGGAAATTTTCTTCTCATCATATAACCTTAATGTAACTCCAATGACATTATCATTTTCTTTCTTCATTAAGGCTGCAGCAACTGAAGAGTCGACACCACCTGACATGGCTACAACTGTTGGCTTTTTATTTATTATTTCAGATGTTGTACTTTGCATAATAGTTATTAAATTCAACTGGTATGTATAATATATTTGTCATATTGTCTAATCTACAATAACTAATTAAAAAATGATTATAGACGACTATAAATCCCAAAAATTAATTACTTTGGCATTCAATGCAGGACAAGAAATTGTAAGAATTTACAATAAAAAAATTATTAAAAAGCTGAAATCAGATAATAGTCCTGTGACTAACGCCGATTTAAAAGCAAATAGTATAATTTGTGAAGGATTAAAAAAATATTTTCCTAAAATTTCTATTGTCTCAGAAGAAATGGATAATAGTCACATTAAAAATAAAAAAATATTTTGGCTTGTTGACCCGCTGGATGGAACAAAAGAATTTCTTAAGGGCAATGGCGAATTTACAGTTAATATCGCACTGGTTATCAATAAAAAGCCTATTTATGGTTTAATTTACATGCCAGCCAAAAATAAATTTTATTATACAAAAAGTAAAAAGTCATATTTTGCAAAATTTGATCAAAAGGGAAAACTAAAGAATATAAAAGTTATTAAGGTTAAAAAAAGAAAGAAAAATATTTTGGTGTTTAGTCGCTCTCATGGTTTGTCAAAAAAGAAAATATTAGAAGCTAAGAAAGCAGTATTTAAGAAATTTAACGCTAATAAGATTATTAGATCAGGTAGTTCAATTAAATTATGCTATATCGCTGATGGTACTGCGAATATTTATCCAAGGTATGGCAGGACTATGGAATGGGATATTGCTGCTGGGGATGCAATCTTAAGATATGCTGGAGGTCGCATAAAAACACTCGATAGAAAAATAATGAAGTATGGTAAACCTGGTTTTGAAAATACGTCGTTTATCGCTAAAAGTTAATTAAATTCTATTGGCTTACCATAAACATTTTTTACAATTTTATTATTCCAAAAAACTTTTTTCCCGTTAACAATTGTACCAATAGGCCAACCGGTTAAATTTTCTCCGTGGAATGGTGACCAACCACATTTGCTTTTCATATCTTTATTCTGTACTTTCTTCTCTTTATTTAAATCAACAATGGTAATATCTGCGTCAAATCCAACTTTTATTAAACCTTTATTCTTAATTTTAAAAATTCTTCTTGGATTGAAACTGGTCATTTTTACAACATCCATTATAGAAATCATTTTTTTTGAAACTTCATTTAATAAAATAGGTAACAGTGTTTGTACACCTGGCATTCCTGAGGGACTATTTGGATAAGATTTATTCTTTTCAGATTTTAAATGAGGAGCATGGTCAGATCCAATCACATCAATTTTTCCCTCTTTAAGAGTCTTTCTAAGATGTGCCCTATGCTTATTTCCTCTTATTGGTGGATTCATTTGAGCATATGTCCCAATTTTTTTATAACAATCAGGTGACGATAATACTAAGTGTTGAGGGGTTACCTCAAAAGTAACGTATTTTCTATTTCTTAAAAGTAATTTTACTTCATCAGCAGTTGTAATATGTAAAATATGAATTTTCTTTTTTGATAAATTTGCGGATTTAATAAGATTTTTTGTTGATTTAATAGCAGTTTCAACATTTCTCCATACTTCATGTGACTTAGGTTGATTGTTTTTAATATATTTCTTTCTTATATTTAAAAGATCTTCATCTTCTGAGTGGAACGAAATCATTTTTTTAGTGTTTTTCATTATGTTTTGAATGTCTTTATGGTTTGATACTAATAATGTGCCCGTAGAGGATCCTACAAATACTTTTACACCGCAACATCCTCTGAGCTTCTCTACTTTTTTAATTTCAGCAATATTGTCTTTCTCTGCACCAAAGTAAAAGGCGTAATTACAGACCATTCTATTTTTTGCCTTTCCTAACTTTTTTGTAAATAATGACTTTGTTGTAATGCTCGGCTTATTATTAGGCATATCAAATACAGATGTAACACCTCCTGCAACAGCTGCGTGGCTACCTGATTTTAAGTCTTCTTTTTTAGTATTTCCCGGCTCTCTAAAATGTACTTGAGTATCAAAAACGCCTGGAAGAATATGGAGTCCTGAGGCATTAAATCTTTCTTTTGATTTTTCTTTACTTAAGTTTCCGATCTTGAATATTTTTCCGTTTTTAATTGCTATGTCAGTATTTCTAACTTTATCGTGTGATACTAATGTTCCATTTTCTAATACAAGGTCAATCATTCTATCTCTTTCTTAATGATATTGAGTACTTTTTCAACAGGTAAATTAAGAGGATCATCGATCGCTGGATAATCACGTGATTTGATAATTTTGTGATCTCCCCACGGACCGTAAACAATTTCATTTGTTGGCCCAAAAAGTGCAAAAGTTTTGCATCTTGTTGACGCAGCGAGATGCATAAGTCCACTGTCACTGCCAATAAAGAATCTACATTTGTTAAAAATAGGTATCATATGACGTAAGTTTCCCCAATCGAATAAGTTAATTATATTGAGTGTTGATTCATCTATAATTTTAAAAAATTTTTCTCTATTTGGAATATCTTTTGAAATGCCTGTAAATATTATTGTATAGTCCTTGAAAAGATCGTTTTTAAATAATTCGAAATATTTTTCAATAGCCCAGTCTTTCTGCTTCCAATTTGAATAGGGTGATACCGCTATAAAAGGACCGCCAGATTTAAGCTTGTTTTCACTCTCTGACTCATCGGTTGAATCGTGCCAAATAAATGGTGATATATTTTTTGAAGTATTCAGAAAATTTTTAAATTGAATAATTTTGTGAGATTTATCATTTCCCTTAAAAATTTTACGAGACTTTGCGAATAACAAATATGCTGTAATAGACGATCTTAAATCAATAACTAAATCCCATTTTTTAAATATACAAGACTGCCAAATATTTAGCCAATGCAAGCCATATTTTTTTTTATTTATTATAATGACTTTTTCAAGGTTAGGCATTTTTTCATAAAGATCTTTAGAGAATGGACTGGTAACAACAGTGAATTTAGATTGTTTATTTTGATCAATTAAAAAGTTTATAATTGATGATGCTAAGATGGTATCTCCAATTCTTGTAGGTCCTATAAATAAAATGTTCATAATTTAAGTTTATTTATATCATATCTTTACTTTGGTGCCGTCGGAGAGACTCGAACTCTCACGAACTA
>CACLBX010000001.1 GCA_902605215.1 uncultured Pelagibacteraceae bacterium | reverse complement strand
AACTGGAAGCAACAAGAATACTCCAAGTTAAAGAATATAAAAAAATGCTAATAAATAATGAACTTAGTGAAAAAGATATATTTAAAATCTACTTACATGATCACGTGCATATTTATTCAGCTGACATAAAATGTAAATCTAGCAATGACATAAGTGAGTTAAGTTCAGATGAAGGGTATTTAAGATATGAACTAACATATCTTTGTCCTTCAAAGGAAAATATTAAAATAGTTAATAATGCTTTATTTAATGTTATTCAAAGTCATATACACATAGCACGAATTTATGTAGAGGATAAATTACTCACAGAGAGAAAGCACTTTTTTTTTAACGATCAGTCAGTTGATATTTCTGAAAAGGAGACTGAATTTAGCTTTTTTAGCAGTTTTAAGAATTTTTTTTATTCAGGACTAAACCACATTTTAAGTGGATATGATCATCTTCTTTTTATTTTAGGACTTCTGATTATAGCAACAAATCTTAACAGACTTATCTTAGTCATTACTGGCTTTACCATAGGACATAGCATCACCTTATTCTTGTCTTTAGTTGATATTGTTCAAGTAAATGCAAACATAGTAGAGTCACTTATTGGCTTCACTATTATGTTTGTAGGTTTAGAATATTTCTACAAACACAATAATGGAAAATTGTTAAGTATTGGGTATCTAGTTTTACTTTTACCAATGTTGTTTGTTTTAAGCTTTTTTACAAATATACAATTTTCTGGGTTACTCATGATTGGCTTGTTATTATTTTCTTTAGGATACTTTTTCCTAAAAGAAAATTTAGAGAATAGTGATAATTTGCTGATATTAATAACCATAGTTTTTGGACTAATTCATGGCTTTGGCTTTGGAGGGTTTTTATTAAATACAGAAATAAATTCAGGTAATATTTTATCAGGCTTATTAGGATTTAATTTAGGAGTTGAATTCGGTCAAATATTGTTTGTATTAGGTGTGTTATTAATATTTAAATTGGTTAGTTTCATTCGTCTGAACTTTATTATTAATTTATTTAAAGATACTTCTTTTGCTTTACTAATTTGTTTTGGCTTATACTTTTTTATTCAAAGACTAGCAGTCTAATTTATATAAAAATAATTAGTATAATTGTCAGTATTGATACCGTTAATGAAAGTATCAATTTCATTGTCATAAACCAAAGCGGCGTAATCTTAAGCTGCTGATAAAGATAGTAATCGTGTAGTAGAGAAATAATATACCCGATAAGCAATAGTAGCAGGGAAAGTTTTAGATTTTCTAAAGATAGTAATGCAGCCCATGAGATTAGCGCTGGAATTACTGTTATTAAAAGTGGAGTGAAAACATAATAAATTTTGTCTGCAAAAGCTGTTATTAACCCCCATTGTATACCTCCTAAAAAAGATGAAATGATTGCAGCATAAGCAATATAAATAAATATCATTAAATCATATATTTCATCATTAGGAGGAGAGATGAAATACATCAAAAAAATTATGATGAATGGAACAAGTCCAAGTAAACCAAGGATATATGATTGCTTTTGACCCATTATAAAATATTAATCTGTAAATAATCCTAGAAACTTTAAGAATTCGATATTACCTCCCTCAACTTGAATGGTATCATTTGCAAGGGATAAAGATATTGAAGCAATATTTCTTAACCCCGCTAGTGTTTCCTTTATGGTTTGTTGATCGCTATATATTTTTAAGTCATTCTTTTCAGCAGGCAATAAACTTAATTCAGCTACTCCTTTTCTAATCTTGATTGTAAAAGTTTCTTGGTCATCAGAAAATGAAAAGGAAACTGTTTGAATTATATCAATGGCTTTCTCAGGATTCAAATTTACAGGAAGTGATTTCATAATTGCATCCATTGGCGTTGCTCTCAGTTGATCTGGAGTTGCTTTATTATTATCAGCACTAATTATAAATTCGTCTCTTAATTCAGCTGCAACGGTTTTATAAAAATAATAATCATTTGAAGCTGATTGATAATTGGATAGTTTATCAGCTGCGCTAGATTTTATTTCTTTGGCTTTATCATCATCTTTGTTAATTGCTAATAACATATCGGCAAGTTCCATAGACCATTGATACTCACCCGAAGAAAAAGCATTTAATGCCTCATCAAGAATTTTAGTTTGCTTTTGTGCCATCTCAGATAGCTTTATTGCCCTTTGCTCGTTTGTGAGTGGATGTAGATCACTAATGTTACCACTGAACCATCCTATGTAACCACTGAATGTAGATCTTATATACGATGAAATTGATCCGTAAAATTCTTGTAAATAAGGAGAATTAGCTAAATGTTCAGGTAGTTTTACTTTTTCAACTATCTCATCTGGCGTAAGACCTTTATTAATATATCTTATTGTTTGGTCATGCACAAATTGTATGCCATCTCTATAATCTGTTAGAGCTTTCGAAACATTTTCGGTTCCAGAAATTGGGCGAGAGTGACTCGGTATTAAATATTCGGCATTTAACATCCTGATTTTATCAAGACTTTGAACCCATTCCATTGGATTCCTAAATTTTGTTCCTCTTATTGCATACAGATTTGCAAAAGATCTATAAAAATTATCTCCTACCATTACTGCATTTTTGTCAGGCAACCAAACGTAAAGATGATCGTCTGTTTCACCAGGTACATGAGCTAAAATAAAAGTTAAGCCATCGACTTCAAATTTTAATTCATCTTTAAAAAGTTTTGTTGGCCTTACTAAGCCAAATGTTGACTCACTATTGATTTCCATGAAACCTCCTATGCCCTGATGTACGATCTCTTCATCCGGCAAGGGAATTCCGAACTGTCTATTTGTTCTCTCTAATATAACTGGTCTTATGGTGGTTGCAATATTATCAAGATTATAAATTATATTCTCTTGGGCATAGATCTCGGTTTGGTTATCTTCGAAGAATACTGTTGCGCCACCTAGATGATCTAGATGGTTATGAGTATAAACAATAGCAATAATAGGTTTTTCTGAGATCTTTCTAAAATCTTTATAGAGCACTTCAGCACTTTCTGTAGAACCTAAAGTATCGACAATAACTAGGTTATTCTCTGTCTCAATCATAATAGAGTTTGCAATTCCATAGCCAACGCCAACATAAATATCGTCTGTGACCTCAATTAATTCTTTTCTGAACTCATATTTATGTTTCTGAGACAAGCCTTGCTCAGAGTCTAATGTCTCATTAGACTGATTTTGGTCACTACATGAGATAAGAAAAAATAAACATAATAAAATTATTTTGAAATGATTGATCATTAAATGAATTTGTTTGGTAAATTAATTTTGAACTAAAATATGAACAAATACAACAATGAAATTTTTGGAACTTTATGCTTATTGGCCGCAGGATTCTTTCTTAGTTTTGGAGGGCTTCTTATAAGGCTTGTTGATGAAGCATCAACGATGCAGATTACGTCCTACCGTTCAATAACGTTCTCACTTGTGGCACTCATTTATATTTTATTTAAGTATAAATCTCAAACCCCAAAAGCATTTATTAACATTGGAAGAAATGGTTTAATACTTATGCTCGTTCTTGGATTTAGTAATATTTTTTTTGTTTTTGGGATGAGCAACACAACCGTTGCAAACGCTGTATTTATAATGAGTACAGGTCCATTATTTGCAGCCTTTGCAAGCTATTTTTTTTTAAAAAAGATAATAGGCACTAAAACTATCATCGCAATAGCAGGATCAATGGTTGGAATTGCTATAATGTTCTCTCAAGGATTAGGATCGGCCAATAGTTTAGGAAATATAATTATTTTATTTGTTCCAATTTGTTTTGCTATTCAATTAACAATGGTTAATAGCAAGCCTGACGTTGATTATGTTCCTTCTGTCTTTCTCTCAGGTATCTTTGTTTTATTTGTAGGTCTGGCTATCATCCCAGATTATTCAATTAGCATAAAAGATTTGTTTATAGTTCTTTTTATGGGCGCATTTCAAGTTGGGTTAGGATTCTTATTAATCACAATCGGATCAAGATATATACCTCCACATAGAGCTGCGCTTTACATACTGCTTGAACCGGTGCTGGCTCCACTATGGGCGTGGATCGGCGTGGGCGAAACACCTCCTTATATTGAACTACTTGGGGGATTAATTGTCTTTTCTTTTGTCCTCTGGAGACTGATTGATCAATTTCTGGAAGTAGAGAACATAAAGAATGACAATTTTTTCTAAAAAAAGTACATTTTATTATGGACGTTAAACTTCTTTCAGGAGCATTAGGAGCAGAAATTTCTGGTATATCTTTAAATAATATCAATCAAGAAATATTTAATACTGTAAATGAATTATTACTTGAACATAAAGTTATTTTTTTTAGAGATCAAAATATCACTCCTGAGGAACAAATAAGATTCGCAAAATATTTTGGCCCTATTGAAGAGCATGCCTATGTTAAAGGAAGAGAAGGCTATCCTGAGATAACAAGACTTATTAAAGGTGCAGAAGAGAAAAACCAATGGGGTGAAGGATGGCACAGTGACGTCAGCTATAATGAAAACCCTACAAAAGCAGTCATACTAAAATCAGTTAAAATACCACCAGTAGGTGGAGATACAGTTTTCTCAAATATGGAATTAGCTTGGGAGACGCTGGATAAAGAAATAAAAAATATTGTTGAAGATAAAAGAGCTGAACACTTTTCTCTTGGTGCGGGTTTCTTTATAGATGAATATAAATATTTTGAAAGTAATGGTAATGATGCTGAAGAATATTCCAATCATCATCCTATCGTAAGAACTCATCCTGAAACGGGAAAAAAAATATTATTTGTAAATTGGACCTATACAAAAAAGATTGAAGGATTGGAAGAGTCCGAAAGCAATGAAATACTCTCTAAAATATTTGAACATCAATCACGTCTAGATTTAACATGCAGATACACATGGTCCGAAAATAATGTAGCAATATGGGATAATCGTAGCGTAATTCATTACGCAATAGCAGATTTTTTTCCTGGCAGAGGCCTTGGACATGAAAGAATAATGGACAGAATTGCGGTATTAGGAGACCGTCCTTATTAATTATCTAGAAGGTTTTTCTGAATAAAAAATACTTGAGAAAAAATAAATATAAAGGTGAGTCCCATAATGCCAAAAAGCTTGAAGTTTACCCATACAGCATCAGAAAAATTCCTATAAACTACCTCATTTGCAGCGGCTAAAAATAGAAAAAAATACGCCCATCTTTTACTTAGATTTATCCAGCCAAAATCTGTTAAATTTATTGCTGAGCCCATAAGATTTTTTAATAAAGGTTTGTTAAAATATAAGCCTATAAATAATGATAAAGAAAAGATTAAATTTACAAGTGTCACTTTAAACTTAATGAAGAACGGATCATTAAAGTAAATCGTCAAACCCCCAAAAACGAAAATCAGGATTGTACTAAACAATAACATAGGAGATACTTTTCTTTCGATTAAGTATGATCCAGCAATCGCAATGCCTGCCGCAATCATCAAAGGAAGTATAGCTTCTTGAATTTGTCCTGTTTTAATAAAAAAGTAAAAGAATACAACTAAAGGTCCGAGCTCAAATACTTGTTTTAAGGAACCACGCATATAGATATAATTTTAATTATGTTTCGCTTTGGAAATATATTTTCCGTTTTTAATACCCTCAAACATCTCTTCTAATAATGGATGTGTTACGGGGTCGTCTGACTCATCAACTAATAAGTTTTGTTGAGAAACGTATGCAACATAAGATGGTTGACTTGGGGCTTCAGCGAGTAAATGATAAAATGGCTGATCTTTTCTTGGACGAACTTGCATAGGTATTGACTGATACCATTCTTCAGTGTTATTAAATTCTGGATCAACATCAAATATAACACCACGAAAATCGAAATACTTGTGTTTTACAATCGAACCAATTTGAAATTTTGCTTTATTAATCATTATAGAAAAGAATAAGTATATTCTCAGATATTTTCAAGTATGTTCTTAAAACAATATATTTGATAATTACTTAATTAATGTTTCTAACGTCTTATATTGAAGATAACCGGGGTAGATAGAATCATTTACAATCGAAGCAGGTGTTCCGCGAAGCCCAAGACTCTTTGCTAATTTCATATTTGCCTCAATGATGTCATTTGACTTTTGACTGATTGCCTCTTGAAATATTTCTTCACCATTTAATTCATTCTTATTAAGTATATCGACTATACTTACTTTTTTCATCTTTGGGCCAAGCTGCATAAACTGATTATGGACTTCAAAATACAAATTGGGATATCTTTGCCAAACAATAAGGGCAATCTTGGCGGCTGTATCAGATATATCTCCAAATATTGGCCATTCCATATAAATAATTTTAACATTATTTGTATTGTTTAAGAGCTTCTGAAAATCATTGGCCTGCTTTGAACAGTATCCACATCTATAATCAAAAAACTCTATAATTGTATAATCCGCTTCACTACTTCCAACTGTAGGAAGGGCTGCAGTGTCATAATTTCTTATGATGAAACTTGCTAGGTTTTGATCATCTTCAGCGAAGCTAATACTGAATACATTAAAAAATAATATTAGTACTACAGTTGTTTGAAATAATTTATTTATCATCTATTAAATATTCTTTTAATAATTCAGCTGTTCCTAAATGTAGTGCATTTGTATTAAATTGGTATCCCTTCAGGGTTTTTTTATTAATACATGAGTTCCAAGCTTCATTAACGGAAAATACATCTTTTTCTATGCCGTTAAATGCATTTTTACTGATAATTTGAGCGCCGATATAAATATATGGCTCAGAACTTGCATCATATCTTATTAAATTATTGTTCTTTAATATACAAAAATCACCTTTACCTTTGAACCCTCTAATATTTTTTTTAGGCACCAAACCTATGAATGCTTCAGCTTCTTTCGGATAGCTATTTATCATATCTACAATTAATTCCTTATCTGAATCACTCCATATAACATCGCTATTCAGAACCAGAGATTTGTTAATATTATATTTATCAAATATTTTCTTTATACCGCCTCCAGTATCTAAAAGTAAATCTGACTCATCGGAGACTATGATATTATTTTGACTTAAGTTTTTTATAAATTTCAGTATCTCATCTGACTTATAGTGAACGTTTATGATTATTTTTTTGGCTCTAATTTCATTAAGTAAATCGATTGCGTATTGGATGAATGGCTTATTTTTGACCTTAATTAATGGTTTAGGAATAACAGGATCAAATTCTCTCATTCTTTTCCCAAGGCCTGCAGCTAGAATTATTGCAGTATCAATCATATTAGTTCGTGATTTTTAAATTGCTTTAGCCAATTTACAAGATTAATAAAAAATGGATCTTGTAAATTTTTTCTTATAAGTTTTACTGCATTTGGCAAATATTTTAGATAACTATCTTTTTTATCTCTTATGGAAAGTCTATAAAAAATACCTAATATTTTTAAATTTCTCTGTATTGAAAAGAACTTTATTTCGCGCTCTACATCCTGAACTTTAATGTTTATACCTTTTATGTAAAATTCTAACAATTCGTTTTGTAAATCTGTCTTGAGTGGCCTTCTTACATCCTCAAGTAAGGACACTAAATCATATATGGAGGATCCAATTACGGCATCTTGGAAATCAATTAAACCAACCTGCTTTAAAGACTTTTGATTACTTAAATAAAATAAATTATCTACGTGATAGTCTCTTAATACCAAAGTCGATGATTGTGGTTTTATATTTTTATAAAAATCATTTAAAATGTGAATGAACTCTTTTTTTTGATCACTACTAATCAACACACCTTCTCTTTTTTCTAGATACCAATCTATAAATAACAATGACTCATTTACTAGTAATTCTATAGAATAGCTTTTTAATTTACTAAGTTGTTTTTCTTTACTTTTTGATTGTCGATTTATTTCTATTAATACTTCAATAGCTTTTTTGTATAGTTCACTCTCGTTATCTTTATTAAGAATGTGCGAAAATGATGTTTGCCCAAAATCTTCTAGTAACATAAATCCATGTTTTGTATCAAAAGATATTATTTGTGGTGCACTTAGATTAAAGGCATGAATTATATCAGCTACAGTTTTAAATTGTTCAACTGACTCTCCTTTCTCAGGAGGTGCATCCATAACAATTAAATTTTTATTTTTGATACGATAATATTTTCTAAAGGAGGCATCGTTTTTAATAGAAATAATATCTTCCTTTTTAAACCCACAATTGATAACAAATCTATGAAGGTTTAAATCTCGATTATCCATCTAATACTTTTGATTTTTAAATTTGCCTCTTAAAGTGATTTGTACACTTCTTGAAACCTTACTTTTAATTTGAAAATTAATTTCGATACGATCATTTGGTAATATTTCTTCAAACTTATCTGACCATTCAATCAAGCAGACATCATCCGTTACTGCCTCACCAAAATTAAGTTCAAAAAGTTCACTAGAATTTTTTAACCGATAAAAGTCATAATGATTTATTGTATGGCCTTCATGCTCATAAACTTGCAATAGAGTAAACGTTGGGCTTGGAATTTCTTTAATTTCTAAACTCTTGAAAAAATTTCTAATAAAATATCTTGTGAATGTTGTTTTTCCTGAACCTAAATCCCCATTTAAACAAATAACTGCATTGCCTTTTTTAGATAGTTTAACCAATCTTTTAGCGAGTTTTTCTGTATCACCTTCATTCTTCAGAAGCATGAAAAAATAATATCTTAAAAATATGATTTAGTATCTATAAGCTTCAGGCTTATAAGGTCCTTCAGGAGTGACACTTATATAATCTGCTTGTTCTTTAGATAATTTCGTAAGTTTTGCACCTACTTTTTCCAAATGAAGTCTTGCAACCTTTTCATCTAAATGCTTTGGAAGTACGTACACTTTTTTCTCATACTTTTCAGGATTGTTCCAAAGTTCAATCTGAGCAGTAACCTGGTTTGTAAATGATGCACTCATAACAAAACTAGGATGACCTGTTGCACAGCCGAGGTTAACCAATCTACCTTCAGCAAGTAAAATAATTCTCTTTTCACTAGGAAGAGTAATTTCGTGAACCTGAGGTTTAATTTCATCCCATTTATAGTTTTTAAGAGCCTCAACTTGAATTTCGTTATCGAAGTGACCAATATTACATAATATTGCTCTATCCTTCATTTCTCTCATATGATCAGCGGTTACAATATCCTTGTTACCTGTAGCAGTAACGACAATGTCTGCTTCTTTTATCATATCATCCATTGTAACAACCTCATAACCCTCCATTGCTGCTTGCAATGCACATATAGGATCTGCTTCAGTAACCATTACTCTTGCCCCACTTTGACGTAATGAAGCAGCGCTTCCTTTCCCAACATCTCCAAAACCAGCAACGATTGCAACCTTTCCTGACATCATTACATCTGTTGCTCTTTTAATACCGTCCACTAAACTCTCTCTGCATCCATAGAGATTATCAAACTTAGATTTAGTTACGGAGTCATTCACATTTATTGCTGGTACCATAAGAGTTCCATCAATTTCCATTTTTTTGAGCGCTAAAACCCCAGTAGTAGTTTCTTCAGATAAACCTTTTACATCGTGGAGCAGCTCCTTATATTCTTTATGCATGAGCCCTGTAAGGTCTCCACCATCATCTAATATTAAATTAGGTTTCCACCCTTCTTTTCCTTCAATAGTTTGTCGAACACACCACCAATACTCTTCTTCTGTTTCCCCTTTCCAGGCATAAACCGGAATACCTGCTTTAGCTATTGCAGCGGCAGCATGATCTTGTGTTGAAAAAATATTACAGGATGACCATCTCACGTCAGCTCCTAATTCTACCAAAGTTTCAATTAAAACTGCAGTTTGGATAGTCATATGAAGACAGCCGACTATTCTTGCGCCATCTAGAGGTTTCTGGCCTTTATACTCATCTCTTAAGGCCATTAGGCCTGGCATCTCTGTCTCAGCAAGGGATATTTCTTTCCTGCCAAATTCAGCTTGTTCTATATCCGCTACTTTAAAATCTTCTATTGCCATAATTTTTAAAATATAGGGTTAAATAGATTAATATTCAATATGATTATTTATTAATATTTACTTGGGGTAAGTTGACGATGAACTTCGCACCCTTAATATCATTTTCTTCTATAAGATTATCTACAGAAATTGAGCCTTCATGTGCATCAATAATCTGTTTGGCAATATTTAATCCAAGTCCAGAATGTGATTTATTATCTTCTTCTCTTAAGGAGTAAAAACGCTCAAAAATTCTTTTCATATCAGGCTCCTTAATACCCGGTCCTTCGTCAACAATTGCTATACTCAGGTAGTTACTGGTCGATGATAAAAGGACTTTTATAATTCCAGGCTTTGGAGAAAAAGAAATTGCATTATCTATAATATTTTTGATAGCTTGTGAAAAAAATTTCTTCTGGCCATCAACAAAAATATCCTCTTGATTATCTTGATCGTATAAAAATTTTATTTGGATTTGATCAGGTAATATTTTTTGAACGTCTTCTATGATCTCATGTAGTAAGGATTTAATTTCAAATTTTTGCAATTGGCTTTTATACAAATTTACCTCATTTTTAATCATCACTGAATAATCAGTAATGATACTTTCAATTCTTGAAATATCATTCTGAATAAGATTTAGGAATTTTTTTTGACTATCACTCATCTCATCCGTAATAACCTCTGAAGCCATTTTAATTGAGGCAAGAGGATTTCGGATTTCATGCATCAAATCAGCTGAATTATTTTCAGCATTATCAATTTTATTATATAAACTATTTAACATTTCATTAATGATCTTAGATAGTTGACCAATTTCGTCATCTCTTCTATCCAGTCCAGAAATAAGAGGTTTTGTTTTATAGTCCATTTGGACTTTTTCAGCAGCATTTGCTAAGTTTCTAATAGGTTTAAGGATTATAAAATTTAAAAAAAATGAAAATAATATTAAGCAACCTCCAATAACTAAACCTGTTAGTAATACATTTAGTTGTATTTGATTATTTACATTTTGAATGTTGGTATTATCTTCATGCGCAACGATATAGTAATAAATGTCATCATAACTAATGGGAAAGATTGAGACCAATTCAAGTTTATTATTATTCAACTCAATTGAAAAATTTTTCTGAGTCCCTTTTTCTAAATTTTTAAAATTAGTCAGGAATGTTGGGTGATTTAAAAAATCTCTATTAGCTAAGTTTTCTTTTTGATCTAAGCTAGAAGTAATTGTTGAACTATTTTTATCTATGATCTCAACTTCTGCAGCAGACTGATTTGAAAAAGAACTACTTTCTAAGTCATAGCCTTTCGTATCTAACAAGATACTCATGTTCTCATCCATAATTATAATAGAAAGATTTTTGATTTCTAGCTTAGAGAGAATAACCTCCGTTGATAGTTGTGTTTGTATATCTCTGAGCAAATTTGAGGTTTTTAAGAAATTATAAATAATCAATGACTGGTTATCGATTTGTTTAAGTCTTTTATTAAGTTGATAGTTATTAAGGAAAATAATTATAAATATTGCACTAACTATTAAAATTAGTAATCCAACAAAGTTGTACAATAAAAATTTTCTAAATAGGCTGTTCAAGTTGTATACTGTATTATTTCCATTTATATCCTGATCCGTATAAAGTATTTATGGATTTAAACTCAGGATCGATTTTTCTAAATTTTTTTCTGATCCTCTTTATATGACTGTCAATTGTTCTATCATCAACATCTAATTCATCTCTGTAAGCAATTTCCATTAATCTATCTCTTGATTTAACAATGCCTGGTCTTTCAACCAATTCCTTTATTATTTTAAATTCAGTAGTAGTTAGAGGTTCTAAAAGTGATTTCTCCTTCCATTCACATTCGTATCTCAAACAGTCTAACCTGAGATTTCCCAGTATAATAATTTGTTTTTTTTCAGAATTTTCTTTCTCGATATTTTTTCTATTGAGCGTATTTTTAATTGTTTCTATTAAGATTTCTTTTGAAAAATTTCCGCTTTTTGTTACATAGCTATCAACACCATGCATTAAGCCTTTCAATCTATCGGCCTCTTGGTCTTTTGATGTCAGAAAGATCACAGGTATTTCAGTTTTTTCTCTTATTTTTTTGAATAATTCGTATCCATCCATTTTTGGCATTTTTATATCAATCACTGCTAATTCTGGAGGATACCTAGACATGCCGATTAATGCTGACTGACCGTCGCTATACGTATGGATTTCAAATTCCTCTTTTTTAAGCAACTCTTCAAGAGAAATTAAAATATTTCGATCATCATCTACGAGGGCAATAAGGTGTTTCATTTCAAATTTTCATTATATTTTAAAGTATTGTATGACCACAAAATGGCAGAAATATTGCATAATTTAACTAACAGTTTTTTTCATTTATTTAGATATTAGCACTTAACATACATGTTATTATATGTTTTTATCACGACCACAAAATATGCAAAATTCAATAAAAAGCAGCATTATACAAAATGCTTCTTCAATTAAAAACGACCTAAACTCTGAAGAACTGTATGAAATTGCTTACACCTCTGGCGAAGGTAAACTATCATTGCATGGAGCTTTAGTTGTTAAAACAGGTCAGCATACAGGTAGGTCAGCTAATGATAAATTTTTTGTTAAAGAAAATTTAAATGATCAAAAAATCCATTGGGGTGAAACAAACGTGCCTATCTCAGAAGAATATTATACAAAAATTGCCGATGCATTTATAGATTTCTCGAAGGATAAATCATTATACTTACATAACTTAATGGGCGGAGCAGATCGTAATCATTCGTTAAATGTTTCAATAATAACAGAATATGCTTGGCATGGATTATTTGCTAGACATTTACTTGTTAGACCAAACGCTGATGAGCTTGAGCATTTTAATCCAGAGTATACTATTGTGAACTTTCCAAGTTTGAAAATGGATCCGAGCATTCATGGTACTAATAGTGAAACTGTAATAGCTGTTAATCTCGCTGAAAAAATAATTTTAATAGCTGGTACTGAGTACGCAGGCGAGACAAAAAAATCTGTATTTACTCTTTTAAATTTCTTGCTTCCTGAGAAAAATATTATGCCAATGCATTGTTCTGTTAATACTGGTGAAAATGGTGATGCTGCAATCTTCTTTGGTTTATCCGGTACGGGTAAAACTACATTAAGTGCGGATCCTAAAAGATCACTCCTTGGAGATGATGAGCATGGATGGTCAGATGAGGGTCTTTTTAATTTTGAAGGTGGATGCTACGCAAAACTCATAAGACTATCTGAAGAAGCAGAGCCAGAAATTTATGCTACTACTCAAATGAAAGGTACAGTTATTGAAAATGCTGTCATGAAAGATGACGGAACTTTAGATCTAGATGACAATTCCTTGACAGAAAATACGAGGGGGGCTTATCCTTTAGACTATATTCCAGGCGTTACCGAATCTGGAAAAACTGGTCACCCAAAAAATATTATTATGCTAACTGCTGATGCATTTGGTGTATTACCTCCTATTGCTAAACTTTCTGCAGATCAGGCGATGTATCATTTTCTATCAGGCTATACAGCAAAAGTTGCAGGTACTGAAATTGGTCTTTCAAACGAACCTCAGGCAACATTTTCAACATGTTTTGGTGCACCATTTATGCCAAGAAATCCAATAGAGTACGGAAATTTACTTAAAAAAAAGATATCAGATCATGAGGTAGACTGCTGGCTTGTAAACACAGGTTGGTCTGGTGGTGTTTATGGAGTTGGTGAAAGAATATCAATTAAAAATACTAGAACATTACTGAATGCTGCCCTTTCAGGCAAGCTCGCTAATACCGAAATGAGAAAAGATCCAAATTTTGGCTTTTCAGTTCCAGTCAAAGTTGATGGAATTAATGAACAGATATTGGATCCAAAAAAAACTTGGCAAAGTGAATCTGATTATGATGCGCAAGCTAAAAAATTAGTGCAAATGTTCATTAGTAATTTTACTAAGTTTGAATCTGATGTTGAAGAGAATGTAAAGGCTTCAGGTCCTATTGCTAATTAAGATTTATTTACTCTCTCAATGTCCTCTTTGTAGCTAAAACTGGCAATATAATAACAAATGATTGCTATAAGTCCTGTAAGCCCAATTGTAATTAGAGAAAATGTATATGGAGATGAAAAATCATTAAATACGTAATCAATAAGGTAGCCTGTAAAGAAACTACCTACTCCCATTCCAATAATATTTACTCCCAATATAAATACGGCAACCATCGTTGACCTAACTTTAACTGGAGTTAATTCTTGCACTGAGGCAAAAACTGGCCCATAAAAAAAGGTAACGTTAAATGAAACAAAAAATAAAGTTAAATAGAAAAAGTTTGTTTCAGGACTAATAAATCGATAACTAATAGTTAAGGGTGTTAAAATTAAATAAGATATAACTAAAAAGGTCATTACACCTCCTTTAAAGTAATGACTTATGCGATCAGATAGAACACCACCTAGGACTGCTCCAACAGTACCACCTAATATAAAAAAAATCCCAAACAGAGAATTATATGAGCTTGCGGTAAAACCTCTTTCATTTACAGCCCATAAAACTTCAAAGTTTCCTGCGCCTAGTGGTATGTGCAAAAAAATACTACCAATAATTACAAATGTTAGACATTTAGAATTATAAAGAGCAGATTTTGTCATACTTATAATTTCTCTAATGCTTGCGGATTTACTATCTTGATTAAAAGATTTATCTAGTTGACCACGTCTCGGTTCAAAAAGAAAATAAGTTACTATTCCAAGTCCCATTCCAATCAAACCTAATGTGATAAATACCGCTCGCCATCCAAAAACTGGTCCAAAAAAAGCTGCGATTAACATTCCGAATCCAACACCCAGAGGTATGCCTAAATAATAAATAGCAGAAGCAGTCCCTCTTTGATTTTGTTTGAAAAGATCAGATAGCATTGATATTGCATTAGGAGTTAATGCAGATTCTCCAACACCAATAAGAGCTCTGGCGAAAATTAAGTGTGAGAAATTTTTAGCAACGCCAGTAAAAGCAGTCATTAAGCTCCATAAAAATACTCCCGCTGCAGCAATTTTCATTCTACTAAATTTGTCTCCAAGCACGCCCATAAATATGCCAAAAACTGAATAAAAAAAGAGAAAATAAACGCCTGTCAGGAGTCCCCATTGCACATTTGTAAGATTAAACTCAGACTTTATTTGAGGAGCAAAAGCTATAAGAAGATTTCTATCTACAAAATTAAATATATTAAGTAGTAAAAAAAAAGCTAAATAAAGATATGGGTAGTTAACTTTCATATATTACGATCGATTGTAATCATCTTCATATCTTTCTATGTCATCCTCACCAAAATATGATCCTGTTTGAATTTCAATAATATTTAATTTCATATCCGACTTATTTTCTAACCGGTGCTTAGAATTAACTGGAATAAATATTGACTCGTTGATTTTTAACTCTGTTGTTTTATCATCAATTGTAACCAAGGCTTCTCCATTAATCACAGTCCAGACTTCAGATCTTTTAGAATGTGATTGGTAACTTAATCTTGACTTAGGATTGACTTCTATCTCTTTCACTTTGTGATCATCACTATCATCTAAAACTCTATACCAACCCCACGGCCGATGTTCAACTGGCACTTTCCAGTTTTTTAATATCCAACTAGACGAATTTTTTTTAAAATCTCCTCCAACTCCAAACTCAAAACTTACTCTTTCATTATTCACAAATTTATCCATTTCAGGAATATTGGCTTGATTTCTATCACCACCATTTGCAAAAATTATTTTATCATCTGGATAAATTTCTAAAACTTTTTGAATTGCATTTGACGCAGATTGGTTCTCATCATCTTCAAATTCAATAGCAGCATCAACTACAGCTAAATTCGAAACAATTTCTATTCTCTCTTGAATGGGAAGAAACGCACTACCTTTTTTTTTTATCAACCAATTATCTGAATTAACACCAACTACAAGCTTGTTTCCTAACTTTTTTGCATCCTTAAAGTAAGCAATATGTCCGCTGTGAATAGGATCAAATCCTCCCGTAACAAGTATAATAGTTTCAGTCATTAATGAGCATCACTCCAATTATCTGCATTATTACTATCAACGGAAAGTGGTACAGAGAGATCGAACTTTGGTTTTAATGCATTTTCCATTTCGGCCACAATTAGTTTTCTAAATTTTTCAAGTTTATCTTTTTTTATTTCAAAAATGAGTTCATCGTGAACTTGAAGAAGCATCTTGCATTCATTAGTAGATTTTATTTTATCATTAATCTTTATCATAGCTAACTTTATTATATCTGCTGCAGTCCCCTGAATTGGGGCGTTTATAGCAGCTCTTTCTTGAAATGACCTTAAAGCAAAATTTTTATCTTTTATTCTTGGGAAAAAACACTTTCTCCCACATAGTGTTTCAACATAACCATTTTTTCTACAAAGCTCTTTCGTATTTTCCATATATTCTTTTATTCCAGAAAACTTTTTAAAATATTCTTTAATAAAATCACTTGCTTCATAATTTGATATTGATAACTGTTTTGCTAGTCCAAATGCAGAAATTCCATAAATTATTCCAAAATTAACAGCTTTTGCTTTTCTGCGTAAATCTTTGCTGACATCTTTTTGTTTGACATTAAAAATCTCTGACGCAGTTAATTGATGTATATCCTCATTATTATTGAATGCATCTTTGAGTTGAGATACATCAGCCATATGAGCCAATACTCTTAGTTCTATCTGGCTGTAGTCTGCCGCAAAGATTGTTTGATCTTTATCTGGAATGAATGCCTTACGAATTGATCTACCTTCTTCTGTTCTTATTGGAATATTTTGCAAATTTGGATCAGAGGATGCAAGTCTACCAGTGCTGGTTGAAGCCATTGCATATGAAGTATGTATTCTTCCTGTAGATTTAACAATATGAGTTTGTAGGGCCTCTGTATAAGTATTCTTTAGCTTTGATAGCTGTCTCCATTCTATAATGGTTTCAGCAACTTTATTCCCTCTGTATGCGAGATCTTCAAGCACCTCTATTCCAGTAGACTTTTCTCCTGTTCTTGTTTTTTTTGGCGGTTTGAGTTTGAGTTTATCAAATAATACTTCAGATAGCTGCTTTGGTGATGCAATATTAAACTCTGTACCAGTATCCTTGTATATCTTACTTTCTAATTTTAATATTCTTTTTGAAAAATCTGTTGATAGCTTTTTTAAGTATTCTTTATCAACCTTTATACCATTTAATTCCATAGTTTGGATGCAATCAATTAAGGGCTTTTCAATATTGGAATAAATATAATTATTTTTTTCATGATTGATCCTTTTCTTAAAAAATAAATAGAGTTTGTAAGTAATATCTGCATCCTCAGCCGCATATTTTAATGCGTTCTTTAAGTCAACTTTATCAAATGTGATCTGAGATTTACCACTTCCAACGACTTCTTTATATTTTATTGTTTCTTTGTTGAGATGTATCTTTGCAAGATCATCCATTCCATGGCGATTGATCCCTGCATCAGAAATGAATGACATTAACATAGTATCATCATAGCCGATCACACCGATACCATATTTCTTTAATATAGCATTATCATATTTTATATTGTGTCCAATTTTAATAATTGATGAGTCTTCCATTATCGGCTTAAATATTTTGAGAAACTCTTCGATTTTAATTTGCTTTTTTATTCTTTGATTAAGTTCATCAATGTGATTAAACGGAATATAGTAAGAAGTTTCTAAGCCATAACAAATTGATATACCAATAAGATTGGCTTCTAATGTATTTAAAGAATCAGTTTCTACATCGTAAACGAAATGGCCTATCTCGTAGATTTTTGATTTTAATTCCTCAATATATTCTATGTCATCAACAAGTATATATTTAGTATTTATATTTTTAGCTGTAATTTCTTTATCACTACTTGTGTTACCTGAATCCTTTTTTTCAGTTATTGATTCCTCAATATTTTTATTTTCAAATTTTACTTCTGGATTTTTTTTTCTAATACGATCTGCTAATTTCTTCAGTTCAAGATTTTCTAGAAACGGAACTAATTTTGTTATTGCTAAATTTTTATTTTTTAGATCTGCAAGTAATGGAATATCTTTTACGTCTTTCTTTAAAGTTACTAACTCCTTACTAATTATTATTTGCTCTTTATTATTTTGAATATTATCTCTTCTTTTTTCTTGTTTAATATCTCCACACTTTTCTAATAATTTTTCAAGATTTCCAAATTCATTTATTAGTTGAGCTGCTGTCTTTATTCCAATGCCAGGTGCTCCAGGAACATTATCTGAACTATCTCCAGCAAGAGCCTGAACATCGATTACCTTATCTGGTCCTACGCCAAATTTTTCTTCAACTTCTTTTGGTCCAATATTTTTATTTTTCATTGTATCAACAAGACTGATTTTTTTTGAGACCAATTGCATTAAATCTTTATCTGAGGATACGATGGAAACTTGCCAATCCTTTTTTTCAGCAGCATAGGCATATGTAGCTATAATATCATCTGCCTCGAATCCACTAGATTCAATTGACTGGATACCAAAAGCGCTTACTGCATCCTTAATAATTTTAAATTGTGGTATTAAATCTTCTGGTGGATCGCCTCTATTTGCCTTGTAATCTTTGTAAATTTCATTCCTAAAAGTTTTTCGTGCACTATCAAAGATTACTGCTAAATGCGTTGGCCCAATGCTTTTATTGGTATCTTCAATTAGTTTGTAAAGCATATTACAGAAGCCGTTTACTGCGCCGGTTGGCAGGCCATCACTCTTTCTGTATAATGGCGGTAATGCATAATATGCCCTAAAAATATATCCTGAGCCGTCAACTAAAAATAGGTGATTATTGCTTTTCACTTAAATCAATTTAAATATTTTACTGCAGTAAGGACAAACTACACTTTCATTATCTCCCATATCTAAATAAACTTTAGGGTGTCCAAGAGGGCCATCAGGGCCATTACAGCTAACTTTTTTTGATGAAACTAACTCAATGTTTTCATCTTGATTATTTTTTATTTCTGGAGAATTCATAATCTGAATGATACAAGAAATTACTTTGAAAAACTATATATTCTCTTAATTAATAAAAAATATGACTAGTGAATTAGCAATAGCCGTTAACAATTTAAGTAAAGTTTACAAATCAAGTTCAGATAATGCAAAACTTGCATTAGATAATATTTCTTTAAGTATAAAGAAAGGTTCAATATTTGGCTTACTTGGACCTAATGGAGCTGGGAAGTCTACATTCATTAATATACTAGCGGATTTAGCAAAAAAAACTTCTGGCAAAATTGAAGTACTAAATATCAATCACGAAAATAATTTAATAGATGCTAAGAGGCTTATGGGCATAGTACCTCAAGAATTAAACATCGATCCTTTTTTTACTCCTTACGAACTTTTAGAGATACAGGCAGGCTTATATGGCATTAGAAAGAAAGATAGAAAAACAATGGAAATTCTGCGACTGCTTGCATTAGAAGATAAAGCCAAAGCCTATGCAAGAACTTTGTCTGGAGGAATGAGGAGACGTCTTCTTATTGCCAAAGCAATGGTTCATGATCCTGAAATATTGATTCTAGACGAACCAACGGCAGGTGTTGATGTAGAACTTAGAAGTAACTTATGGGAGAATATTCATAAACTAAATCAAAATGGAAAAACTGTAATTATTACCACCCATTATTTGCATGAAGCAGAAGAACTCTGTAATGAAATAGCTATTATTAATGAAGGCAAATTAATAGCTCATGATACTACAAAAAATATAAAATCCTTTTTGGATAAAATGACAGTAATAGTTGACTATTATGATAACAATTTTGATTTGTCAGAATTAAATAAACTAAGTTTGGATATACAAATTAGAGATAGGCAAGTTCAAATTAACTATAAACCCAGTGAAATTAATTTTAATGTAATGCTTAATGCAGTAAATTCGTCCGGATCTCAAATAGAAGATATGAAGATAATAGAAACTAATTTAGAGGACGTTTTCCTTCAGCTTACTAAGAAGTAATTTTTCTTGGGAAAAGCTTATCCAATATAACTGCAAGAGCAGGAAGCGTTGTCATCGCACAAACCATATTGATTAAGAACATGAATGTTAATAAAGATCCCATATCAGCTTGAAATTTTAAAGCCGAAAATGACCAAGTAGAAACGCCAATTGCGAGAGTAATTGCTGTAAAGACTACTGCTGCTCCCGTATTGGCAAAGGTATGTTCAAAGGCTTCTGTTATATTCATTCCTTCTTTCAAGCGTGTCTGAGTTCTATTGTATATATAAAATGCATAATCGACACCAACACCAACTGCTAATACCATTACCGGAAGAGTAGACACCTTTAAGCCTATTTGAGCCAGATCCATAAATGCATAGCCTAACATCGTTGCAAATGTTAGCGGAACTGTACAACATATTGTTGCCCGCCAATCAAGATAAGTCACAAATACAAGTATTAAAATTACTATGTAAACAATTATCATCATTGGTAGTTCACCTTTTTCTATAACCTCGTTGGTTGCATGTTGAATCCCAACAGATCCACTTGCTAATCTATTTTTAATTTCATCTGACTCGAATATGATGCTCTCAAATTCAGGATTATTTTTGAAAAATTCTTTAATAGTTATTTCTGATTGTTTAATATCTTTCACCATGTAATTTACATTGTCATCGAATGAGTCAATGTCTCTGTAATAATTGATAAGACCTGGACCAAGCATAATATTTCTTGTATTAAAACCATTCAAGTATCCAAAGTCAGCGAATTCATCGTCAGTAAATAATTTAGGGTTATTAATATCTAATAAATCTTCAATATTGGTTTCTTCACCCCCTAAGTTATCAACATAAGGTATTACGTCTGTTCCTTCTGCTGGCTTAGCTATTAGAGTTTTGAATGTTATTGTGTCATCTAACTCACGAAACTTTGTATTATACTCTTCCACACTTTCTATAACGGTACTAATAGTTGTAGCCTTATGGTCTTCTGTGAAAACATAAATGGGCATAATAGAACATTCTTCATTTATCAATCCAGTAGATGGATCTACAACGCTTGTAGCGAAGCCTAGCGCTTGAGCGTTACGAGGAAGATAAGACCATTTTAGATTACCTTCAGCATATCCACTGAGAGCTCTTTTTGCTATACTTGAAAGTGAAATTACTTTTGTTACGCCTGGAATATTTTCTAAGTACCAATGAAGATTATTTTGTGCATCGACAACATATGTAGATCTGCATGGATTTAAACCACCTGTGTTCAATGCCTCAGTAATCACAACTAAAACATCTGTAGTAACATTATATCTTTTTGTTATTTCATTTATATCTTGATTGAACCTTGCTTCGGGCCTTAACTCTGGAGCTCCTGCGTGTAAATCACCAACATGCCTCTCACTTGCCAAATATGCGGCGCCCACAAACAACACCGCACTTACTGATAGAGTAATAACGGCTTCTCTAGGTCTTGCTAGTTTTCCAAAATATCCCATTAGATTTTGTCTATAAGAAATTGCAGACTGTGCTCGAGTAGCAAAACTTTTGTTATATCTTGCGTAAGATGCTGCAAGTGGCAGCATTATAAGGTTAGTTACAATTTTAAAAGCAACTCCAATGGAAGCTGTAATGCCAAGCTCTTGGATCATTCCAATCGGCAATAAAATTAATGTACCGAATCCTACCAAATCAGTAACTAGTGCCATTGAGCCTGGCACAAGAAGTCTAGAAAAAGATGCCCTTGCAGCATATTCAGCTGTTTGTCCTTCAATAACTTCCTTAGTAATCTGATTCACCTGTTGAATACCATGTGAAACACCTATTGCAAAAACTAAAAATGGAACCAAAATAGCAAGAGGATCTAATCCAAATCCAAGTATTTTCAGCATTCCAAATTGCCAAATAAGAGAAGTAAGTGAGCAAATTAACGGAAGGAATGTTAATGTCCAAGATCTCGAGTACCAATAAACTGCTAAAACTGTCAGAAAGAATGCAAGTCCAAAAAATATGACAACATTATACGCTTCACTTGCTATGTCAGAGATCATCTTAGCGAAACCAGTTATCTCAACTCGATAGTCGCCCTGTTCATACTCATCTCTTATTGATTCAATTTCTTGACCAAGCTTGAGGTAATCTAGTTTTTCACCAGTTTTGGGATTGTATTCAGTTAATTCAACTTTAATAAGCGATGAAGTAAAATCATTTGCCACAATACTCCCGACATGACCACCTGTTAATATTCTCTCCTTAATGCTTTCGATTATTTCTGGGGTAAGACTATCTGGAGTAACTGTTCCTGGTATAACTTCAGAACTCTCAAAGCCTTCTTCAGTTACTCTCATTACTCTAATATTGGGAGTCCATAGAGATTGCATTGATCCCTGGTTAACCCCAGGTAAATATCTTATTGTGTTATTTAAGTTAAAGAGCTTTGATAAATATTCTTTAGTAAAAATATCGCCTTCAGTTTTTCTTAAAGCAATGGTAATACTATTTGTTCCGCTAAGATCATCCTGATACTCATAATATGTTTTTACAAATGAATGGCTGTTAGGTAACTGTTTTGCAAAACCTGCATCCATTCTTATCTGGACTGCAAAATAAGCCATCACAATTGTAATGAGGACAAATGCAGCTAAAACTGGAAGGCGGAATCTGAAAAACCAATTTTCTATTTTTTGTAACATTATGGGTATTTATAATAGTGGCTAAAAATATGGAAAAAAACCTAATTTGTACAACTAAATCTTTTATAATCTAATATAAATATCAGCTATATTGAGTATGCAAAAATTATGACATAATTTACTGATATCTATAAACTACTGAATCTAATCGTTTATTTTTTATTATTAATGAACGCATGCTCATAAATTTCTATGATCATGCCTCAAACTATGTATAATTAGGCCATGGCTGAACTACAACAAAAATTAGATTTTGCGAAAATATATGCAAAAGATCAGATCTTTAAATTGAAAAGAATGTGGCAAATGTCGCGTAATGGAAAAAATGCGATGAATAAAGATCCAGCATATAACGCCGCCAACCCTAGCCATTTCATACCAATGATAGAAAAAGATAGGTACATTGAAAGAGTTGATAGTTTTGATCAGATGATATCAGCTACTCATAAACATTTTTGGGACCCTAATGACAAGTCATATATTGATTTCGAGGAACCGTTTGATATGGAAAATGAATACATAGTCGATCCTAATGTCTTTTGTATGGAACTTAGAGTTCCTGCAATTGCTAATAGCTTGACTGAAAAGCAAAAAATTAAATTAAATAACGAAAGTTTTAGATGGGTGCTTTCTCAAATTCTACATGGTGAGCAAGGTGCATTATCTTTAAGCGCAAGCCTTTGTCATGTACTAAAAGATCCAGGTGCACAAGAATACGCAGCTAACCAAACCCGTGAAGAAGCTCGACATGTCACTGGCTTCACTAATTATATAAAGGCAAGATGGGGGTCTCCTTATCCGGTTGGTCCAACTCTTGGAAGAATTTTAGAGCAAATCGTGTCATCTGACGTTGTATATAAAAAGATTGTTGGTATGCAAATGATGATTGAAGGACTTGCTATGGGAGCTTTTGGAATGGCGCACCAGGATACAAATGATCCTCTCTTAAAAACTCTTTTGAAATTTACAATGAGCGATGAAGCTTTTCATCATAAGTTTGGTAAAATTTGGGCAGATAGAACAGTTCCAAAACTATCAGAATCAGAAAGATACAAGGTAGAAGATTGGTCGGCTATGATTTTCAAAGATTTACTTTATAATCTTGTTAATCCTTGGGAAAAGAAAGCAATCTATCAAAGCGTTGGCCTAGATCATAAATTTGTAACTAAACATTTTATGCAAGAGATTGACCGAGACACTGTAATACGCGAAGAAATGATGGAAAGTAACAACATATTTAGAGTACTGTGTAAAACGTTACTTAAAGCAAATATCATAACTGAAAGAACGAGAAAAACTTACGCTGAATTTGTAAATATGGAAGAGCTTAACGCTGAAGATGATGAAGTTGCAGGAATTGATATAGCAAACGAAGGATTAGCACAACTTGAACAAATCAATAAAGGTCGTAAAGTAGCTTAATTTCTATAAATTTTATTTTGGTGATTTTTTCTGCAGTATTCTTTGCAGTGTTCTTCGATGCATTTTCAATCTTCTAGCTGTCTCAGAAACGTTTCGATTGCACAACTCATAAACTCTGAGTATATGCTCCCATTTCACTCTATCAGCTGACATAGGATTCTTTGGAGGTTCCGGACTAGATGAGTAAGGTGCTTTTAAAGCTGCTTCAATATCGTCTGCATCTGCAGGCTTAGCTAAATAGTCGCAGGCTCCTTCCTTCACCGCTGCAACAGCAGTGGGAATATTTCCGTATCCAGTAAGCATAACAATTTTACTATCCGATCTTTGTTTTGAAAGTATAGATACAATCTCTAAACCGTTACCATCATCTAACCTTAGATCAACTACAGCATATTTTGGATATTTCTCAGATAATAAAGTCTTGGCCTCTTGAACAGATGCAGCGCCGTATGCTTCGTAACCTTTTCTTATCATGGCAGTGATAAGTCTATTTCTAAATACATCATCATCATCAAGTATCAATAACGACTTATCCAAATTTAAATTGTTTTCAATGTTATTCATTTTGAAGACCTAAGGCGCTTTTAATTAAAATTACCTGAACGCACCCACCTTTATTTTTTCTATAAAGGAATTTAATCTCTCCAAGTGACTTTGCAAGTAAGTTCTTCGAGATAAATAAACCCAAACCAAGACCTTCCTTATTTTTATCTCTATTATTGCTTAAATATGGTTCACCAAGAAATGGGTAAATTTCTGATGCAAAACCAGGACCATCATCAACAATCTCGATTATAATTTTTTCCCTTTCATTCTTTAGACTAATTTCTACAGAATTTATGGCGTATTTAAATGCATTATCTATAATATTAGTTAGAGAATGTACTAATTCAGCAGACCTTGGAATAACAATTTTATCTTTCTCAAAATAGTCATCAAAAAATATGTTAAATTTTATTTTATAGTCATCGTATGATGAAACAATTTCATTTATCAATCGAACAAAAGTTAATTGATTAATAAATTCATTACTTTTGTCAGACAAATTATTAGATCTCAATCGTTCTAAAATTTCTTTACACCTTTCTAGTTGAGATTGAATAACTAATAAATCCTCACCTAAGGGTCCATCTTTATTATTATTAACTAATTCCTTACTGATAATTGAAATTGTTGATAGTGGAGTTCCAAGTTCATGGACAGCTGCAGCTGTGAGGCTCATTAAAGCAGAAACTTGTTCTTCGTTAGATAATGATAATTGTGATTGTCTCAAAGCTTCTCTTGTTTTCCTTGAGTCATCTGCAACTCTAAAGCAGTATGCCGTTATAAAAATTGAAGTGATTACAAGAGCAGACCATATTAAAAATATTTCAAATCCAGAAAAATCATCTTTTCCGATACCTAGAGTTGAGCTCTCAAGAGGGTAGTAATAATAAGCTAAAAAGTTAAGAGAAACGATAGCAACTGCTGTTATTATAACTGTTCTTCTAAAATCTAAATATGTGGCTGCAATTACAAGTGGTGCCAGTATCAAAACGGAGAACGGATTTGTTAGTCCACCAGTTAAATACAATAATAAGATTAATTGGATTAAATCAAAAACTAAATAAAAAAAAGTTTCATTGTAATTAAGAATTTTTGTAAAAGGATACAAAACACTTACTACTACATTAAGAGTTACGCTAAGTAAGATTAATAAAATACATATATAAATATTAAAAACTATTTGGAAATAAAAAAAGGCTATAACAACAGCAGAGAATTGACCAAGAATTGCTGTCCAACGAATAAGGTTGAGTGTCCTTAATCGTAGGTCAATGTCTTCATTTTGCAATAAATCAATAGAATTTTTCAAAATATATTCAAAATTTAAAAGTTATAATAATTGTATAATAATTTATAGTTTCTTTATGGATAGTAAATTTCAAAAAAACTTCTGTTTAAGATATAAAAATACTTCCATTGATATCATAGTCAAAAAAAATAAGTTGTCTCGCAATTATAAGTTTACCTTTGATAAAAAAAACTTGAGAGGGTTAGTTTCTATACCAAAATATATTGGTTTTAACGAAGGACTAGCGTTTGCTAGAGAAAATGCTGAGTGGATACACAAACAAGTTAGTTCATTCTCTCCTCTAATATTTATAGAGAACAACACTAATATTATATTTGAGGGAAAAACAAAAAAAATAATATTTGAAAAAAAAGCCAATACAAACGTATTTATAGAGAGAAAAAATATAATAATTGAGGCGAAAGATGGTAAGCACAAAATTATACTAAAAGATTGGATAAAAAAGAGAACTCTTTCTATCTTGAAAAATATAGTTGAAAGTTATTCTAAAACTCTAAAAGTTCACGTAAAAAAAATAAGGCTATCCAGTAGTTACAATTATTGGGGCTATTGTAATTCAGCAGGTGTTATTAGTATTAATTGGCGTCTTATTTTTGCTCCTCTTGAAGTCATGCATTATATTGTTGCTCATGAATTGAGTCATTTAATTGAATTCAATCACAGCGACAAATTCTGGCATCAGGTAGAAAGTTTGTGTCCTGATTATAAGAAACAAATTAAATGGCTAAAAAAAAACGATAATTATCTATATCGAGTACGATTTGATTAAATATCTAAATTAGTTACACTCTCAGCACGACTTTCAATAAATTCTTTTCTAGGAAGAACATTTTCTCCCATTAAGTCTTCGAAGATGCCTTTTGATGACTCTTCATCATCAATCTTAACTTGAATTAAAGATCTATTGTTGGGATCAAGTGTTGTTTCCCATAGCTGTTCAGGGTTCATCTCACCTAATCCTTTATATCTCTGCATTGTTAAGCCTTTTTTACCAATATCATTAATCGTATCTAATAATTGTGAGGGTGAATAAATCTCAATTTGATCTCCTTCTTTATTTATTAATAATCCAGGAGACTCAAACAGCTGTAAAATGTCATTATAATTTTTGTTGAGATTTTCAATTAATTGAGAATGGAGTAAGTCATTATCAATATTAATGATATCTTCTACACCTCTCAGTTCTCTTCTGAAGACAAAGCCATTTTCTTTAGAGCATTCACCTTTCCATCCACGATCAAAATCAGGTCTGCTAATATTTATCCTTTGAGCAACGTAATTTGAGGCTTCTTTTGATTTTTCTTTAGAATCTAAAAATTTATCTGTATTCAAGCATCCTGCAATTGCAATTTGTTCGAGAACTTTTTGATCGTATCTATCTGGTATTTTACTGAAAAGATCAATTATTTCTCCAACCTTAACAAGCATATTAGTGAGGTCCTTCCCAGAATACTCATTTTTAAGTGCTGTTTTAAACAAAAAGTCTTTAGTTCCATATTTGATAAGAGATTCTTGAAGTGCATTTTCATCGCTAAGATAATGTTCTTCCTTTCCTCTTTTAATTTTAAAAAGAGGCGGTCTGGCTATATATAAATTTCCATTTTCTATTAAACTCCTCATTTCCTTAAAGAAAAATGTTAGCAATAGAGTCCTAATGTGTGATCCATCAACATCAGCATCTGTCATGATAACAACCTTATGATATCTTAATTTATTTAAATCGAATTCTTGATTACCTATACCTGTACCAAGCGCAGTTATTAGTGTTCCAATTTCGGTAGAGCCTAAAATCTTGTCCGTCCTTGATTTCCAAGTATTAAGAATTTTTCCTCTTAAAGGAAGTATCGCTTGAAACTTACGGTCTCGTCCCTGCTTAGCAGAACCTCCTGCAGAATCTCCCTCAACAATAAAAATTTCTGAAAGAGATGGATCTTTTTCCTGACAATCCGCAAGCTTACCAGGGAGATTAGTAATTTCTAAAGCAGATTTTCTTCTTGTTAATTCTCTTGCTTTTCTTGCGGCATCCCTTGCTTCAGCAGCTCTCTGGATTTTAAGAACTATTTCCTTGGATATATTTGGATGTCTTTCAAACCAGTCTGTTAATTTTTCATTTA
The DNA here is from genome assembly GCA_902605215.1 of uncultured Pelagibacteraceae bacterium. GTDB lineage: Bacteria > Pseudomonadota > Alphaproteobacteria > Pelagibacterales > AG-422-B15 > CACNXQ01. The sequence goes on along the minus strand of CACLBX010000001.1, from coordinate 76,873 downwards.
CAATTCCCTCTATAACGGGCCTTACTTCAGAGGACACTAATTTATCTTTAGTTTGTGATGAGAATTTAGGGTCTTGAACTTTTACTGAAATTACTGACGTCAGACCTTCTCTAATATCATCACTATTCGGCTGAACGCTTTGTTTCTTAGAATTTTTACTTCCATCAAGATAACCATTTACTACTCGAGTAAGGGCTGAACGAAAACCTGATAGATGTGTGCCTCCATCTTTCTGTCGAATATTATTAGTAAATGTTAATATTTGCTCATAATAACTATCATTCCACCATAGAGCACAACTAAATTCAATTTTATTTTTTATACCTTCAATAAAAATTGGTTTTTCGATTAATGATTTTTTTGATTTATCTAAATATTTAACAAACTCACCTATTCCTCCATCGAAATGAAATGATGTTTCTTTTTTATCCACTGATCTATTGTCAGAAAATACAATTGTGATTTCAGAATTTAAGAATGCCATTTCTCTAAATCTTTGTTTGAGAACTTTGCTATCAAATTCAATATTTGAAAATATTTCCTCATCAGGAAAAAATGTTATTTTTGTTCCGTTTTGTTCTATATTTTGATCTATCTGACTTAAGGGATTGATTGCATCTCCATGATTAAATTCAATATAATGTTCACATCCTTGCCTAAAAATATTGAGACTTAATTTAGATGAAAGTGCATTCACAACTGAAACTCCAACCCCATGCAGGCCACCCGACACTTTGTAAGAATCTTGATCGAATTTACCGCCAGCATGCAATTGAGTCATGATAACTTCTGCAGCAGAAATTTTTTCTTCAGGGTGAATATCAGTTGGTATTCCTCGACCATTATCTTCAACAGAAACAGAACCGTCAGCATTTAATGTGATTGAAATTCGATCACAATGTCCTGCGAGAGCTTCATCAATTGAATTATCAACAACTTCAAATATCATATGGTGAAGACCGCTGCCATCGTCCGTATCACCAATATACATACCAGGTCTCTTCCTGACTGCTTCGAGACCTTTTAATACTTTGATTGAATCTGCGCTATAGTTGTTAGAGGGTGTGTTCACTAATTTATTATATAATATTTTTCATCTCAAAGAAAACTGTTTGATCAGTAATATTGGTAAATAAGTCTCTTGAAACACCAGAAAACAAAACTTGAGATTCTAATTTTGATAATTCTTTAAAAAGGTATTTTTTATGTATGTCATCTAAATGGGCCATGGCTTCATCAAGTAATAATATAGGCGAGCGGCCCAGGTTCTTATTTTTAATCAAGTATGCAACAGAAATAATAATTGATAGTAAGATTGATTTTTGTTCCCCAGTTGAGCAATTTTTAGCTTCAATTTGACGGTTATTATTATTCCAAATAGAAATAGTAACCCTGTTTATGGAATGAGTTGTTTTATTTAATTCTGCGTCCAATCTCCTTTTAGCTTCTAAAACTGAACTATATTTACTAACAAACTCTTCCTTATCGGCTAAAAAATGACCCAGACTATCTAATTCATGAGCAAGTTCTATTAAACATGAAGTAAATGGCTTTTTAATTTCTGAAAGCTGTTGATTTAAGATCTTAATAAAATTCATTCTGTCATTGATTATAACAAACGATATCTCTGCAATTTTATGCTCTAATATTTGCATCCACTCAATCTCATAATTAATTTTTTTTAATAAAGACAGTCTTTCCTTTAATAACCTTTGCAATTTTGAGAGATTCTTTAAGTGATCATTGTTCACATTGAAGTTTAATCTATCAAAAAAACTTCTTTTTTCTGAATTGCTTTGAAGCATAATTTTTTCCATTATTGGAGTAACCCAAAGTATATTTATGTAATTTAATAATTCTGAATTATTTATTTTTTCCTCATCTAGCGTGATGAAATTTTTTCTTTTATCCTCGTTAGAAAAACATCTATGTAAAATAATGCGTCCGGTGTCGTATTTTATCTCCAGTTTAATCTCGAAATATCCCACACTATTTTTGAAAAAAGGCATCTCATTCAATTGAGCATTTTTTAACCCCCTTCCGGGAGCAAATAGTGATATGGCTTCTAGTAAGTTGGTTTTTCCAGATCCATTTTCTCCTGTAAGAACAATGAATGTTTTTAAATCAGAAATATGCGTATTTTTGTGATTTCTAAAATTAATTAATGTAATTTTTTCAATACTAACATTGGGGTTCATTCAAATACGCATTGGCATTAAAACAAAGAATAAATTTTCGTCAGTTTTATCTAAAATAATAGCAGGCGATATTGAATCGAGTAAGCTTACATCTATCTCATCACCATCAACCTCATTACAAATATCCATTAGGTATCTAGAGTTAAAACCAATATCAACTTTTTCATTACTATAACTAATATCGATCTCTTCTTTTGCAGATCCCTTGGATTGACTTTCAACACTAAGATTTAGTTTGTTATTTTCGATTGTTAATTTAATTGCCTTTGATTTTGTCTCCTCATTAATAGCTACAGCTGATACTCTATCAATAGCATTTTTAAGTTCAGAATTATCTGTTTTAAACTTTTTATCATTATTTTGGGGAATAACTTTTGTATAATCAGGAAAAGTACCATCAATTACTTTTGATACTATTTTCAAATTATTAAATGAAAATTTAATTTTATTTTCGTTTAAAGATACGCTTACGTCACCATCAGCATCGTCTAATACCTTTCTTAATTCAAAAACTGTTTTCTTAGGGATGATTATTCCAGTAATTTCTTCAGCGCCTTGTGGAAGAGGTATATCGTATTGAGCTAATCGATGTCCATCAGTAGCTACAGCTCTTAAAAATTTAATAGAATTGCTTTCTGCTTTATGAAAAAAAATACCATTTAGATAATATCTTGTTTCTTCATTAGATATCGCAAACTTTGTTTTGTCTATCATCCTGCTCAGTTCGTCAGCACTAATTACAAAATTAGTGGATAAGTCTTTGTCTGAAAGTATTGGAAAGTCCTCAGTCTTTAACGTGGAAAGATTAAATTTAGACCTTCCACACTTTAATATTAGCTCTGTGTCTTCATCGCCCATACTCATTATTACGTCTGATCCAGAAGGCAATCTTTTAACAATTTCAAAGAAAGTTATTGCAGGAACAGAAATTTCCCCTGAGTTCACTATTTCTGCATCTATTTTGTCGGAACAAAAAATATCTAGATTAGTAGAGGATAGGCTAAGCTCATTGTTTTCTGCAAATAATACAATATTAGATAATATTGGTAATGTATGTCTAACCTCAACTATGCCATGTATATGATTTAGAGCTTTTAAAAGGTCAGAACTGTTTGCTTTAATTTCCATAAATCTAATTGATTTTTACTACTGTAACATATTTCTTCAATTTTTTGAATAATATGAAAATAACTAAACTGATGTGATCATCTGGGTAATTAAATTAATATCCTCATCAAATTTTGGATTATTCTGTTTTAATTCTTCAATCTTTTTAACTGCATGTATTACAGTTGTATGGTCTCTGCCTCCAAATTTTCTACCAATCTCTGGTAAAGATCTAGTGGTCAGTTTTTTTGTAAGGTACATCGCAACCTGTCTTGGTCGAGCAAAAGTTCTGATCCTTCTACTTGAAATAAGATCATCAATTTTAATATTAAAATAACTTGCAACTTTATTTTGAATCTCATCGATTGTTATTCTTCGATTGCTAGATTTAAGCAAATCTTTAAGAACTGATTTTGTTAATTCGATATCTATCTTTTTTCCTAATATATTTGAAAAAGTGAATACTTTATTTAAAGCACCTTCTAATTCTCTTATATTTGATGTTATTGTTTTAGCTAAAAATTCTAAAATATTTTCATCAAGTTCAAATATACTATTTTTATTTTTTTCTCTTAATTCACTATACTTATTTTTTATTATCGAATATCTCAATTCATATGTTGTGGGCATTATGTCAACAACTAAACCTCCTGATAATCTTGACTTCATGCGATCATCAAAACTGCTAAGTTCACTTGGAGATCTATCAGCAGATATGATAACTCTTTTATTCAAATCTAGTAATGAGTTAAAAGTGTGAAAAAATTCTTCTTGAGTTGAATTTTTTCCAATCATAAATTGAATGTCATCTATAATTAAAACATCAGCAGATCTAAATTTCTGTTTGAAAGTCATTGTGTCTTTTTGCCTAAGTGATTTTATAAACTGAAACATAAATCGTTCAGCTGATAGATAAAGTACTTTACTATTTACTTTCTCTTCACTTATCTGCCAAGCTATAGCATGTAGAAGATGTGTTTTGCCTAGTCCTACTCCACCATAAACATAAAGTGGATTAAATTCGTATGTGTCATCAGAGCAAAGTCTCTTGGCTGATGCAAAGGCAAGTTCATTGGTAGGGCCCGTTATGAATTTATCAAAAGTGAATCTCTCATCTAAAGGCCAATCGTCTGATGAATTTGAATTAAATGAAGCCTTAATATGATTATTTCCCGAAGATATATCCTTATTAAGGTTAAGCATATTTGAGGTAAGTGCATTATCTATGCTTATTTTTACTCGTTTAATATCGGGATTTTCTTGATTTAAAAAATAGATAATCTTGTCTAAATAATGTGAAGTAATCCAGTCTCTGATAAACCTTGTTGGAACTGTAAAATATATAATATCGTTGTCTAAGTTTTTTATAGATATATTTTTTATCCAGCTATTAAATATTTCATTTCCATATTCAGAATTAAGTTTTTTTAAAACAATATTCCATTGATCTCGAATGCTAGATTTTGAGGGCTGTGCATTTTCTAGATCTTGAAACATTAATTATCAACTCCCTCAATTTTACTCATTAAAATTGTATCCAATTTTAGATAAAAGCATAATTTTTTTTTGCACTTTTTTTCATTTGGAAAAAACTGTTCCAAAAAGTACCTACCGAATTCGAATTATGAATCCAGGTCTAAAAAAATAATTTGGATAATTAAAATGATTATTTTTAATTGAGTAAACTTAGCGTTATTAAAATTGAATCGCAATAAAAAATATTATTTACTTGGTGCTAAATTTTAATACGAAATTAAACTCTGTTGTTTCCAGATAACATCCATTGAAGGCTTTAACATACGGAAAAAGTTTGAAGAATCTATTTTAGTGATTTTATCTTATTCGATAGTCGAGAAATTTTTCTTGCTGCAGTGTTTTTATGAACAATCTTTTTTGACACGGCAGACATCATTTCGGACTCAGCTGATCTTAGAGCAGTTTTTGCTGCCGACTTATCACCACTCACAATATTTAGTTCAACTTTTTTAATAAAGGTACGATATCTATTTCTCACTGACTTATTTACGTCAGTTTTCTTGGATATTTCTCTTATTTTTGCTTTTGCAGATTTAGTATTAGCCATATTCTTTCGTGTTTACTATTTTTGACAGCTACTACAGTAGAATGTCGATCGCTGGGCTATTACTATGCGTATTATGGGCAACTGACAAGATTTATTTCTACATTTTTGCCCATCACGTCCGTATACTTGAAGTTTATTCTGATAATGGCCTAACTTGCCAGAAATCATCGTATGATCATTGATACTTGATCCTCCCATTTGAATTGATTTTTTCAGCACTCTTTTAATCGATCGCACTAGTCGATCACTTTCAGATATTGTAAGTTTGTTACCTATTTTAAAAGGACTTATTTTTGATAAATATAGAGATTCAGATGCATAGATATTCCCAACGCCTACGATATACTTTTGGTTCATAATTATTGACTTAATTGATGATGCTTTATTGCTAGCAATTTCATGCAAATAATTTTGATTAAAAGATTTATCAAGTGGTTCAACGCCCAAATGTTTAAGAAGCTTTTCTTCTAATAGCTTGCTGGTTTCTCTCAGCAATATACAGCCAAACCTTCGCGGATCTATAAATTGCAATACTAAATCATTGGAAAAATATAACTGAAAATGTGTATGTTTAATCGATTTTAATTCTTTTTTTTTGCCAATAATTATTCTTCCGGACATACCGAGGTGAATAATAAGAGAATAGTCATTCGATAACCTTAAAATTATGTATTTTGCTCGCCTCTCAACATCTAATAGTGAGCTTTTATTAATTTTATTTTTTAGGTTTATTGGTACAGGATATCTGAGTTTTTTGACAAATACCTTTGTGTCTTTGATCTTTAATCCAATAAGTTTACTTTTTATCCCATTAACTACAGTTTGAACTTCAGGCAACTCAGGCATATATTTTTATATATTAATTATTAGTTATAAAATAAAAGATACTTAATTTATCAAATATTTATTAGATGGAAACAAAAGAAGTCTTTAATTCAGTTGCGAGTAAATACGATATTATGAACGATGTAATGTCTATGGGCGTTCATAGGTATTGGAAAGAATTAATGATTGATTGGCTTTCGCCTCATGAAGAAATGAAAATAATTGATGTCGCTGGTGGCACAGGAGATATTTCAAGGCGCTTCCTTAAAAGAGTTAATGGAAAGGGTAAGGCTATAGTATGTGATCCAAATGAAAATATGGTTGAAGCAGGAAAAAGAATAGAGCAATATTCAAATGATATTGAGTGGGTAGTTGCACCAGCTGAGGAACTGCCTTTTGAAGATAATACTTTTGATGCTTATTTAGTTTCTTTTGGTGTTAGAAATTTTAGTGATCTTAAAAAGTCCCTGCAGGAAGCAAAAAGAGTTTTGAAACCTGGTGGTAGATTTCTATGTCTTGAATTTTCTAAGGTTAAAAATGAAACTTTATCTAAGGTATACAACTTATATTCTTCATTAATTCCGATATTTGGAAAAGTTATTGTTGGCGATGAAGAGCCTTATAAATATTTAACTAGAACAATTAAAGAATTCCCATCACAAGAAGAGTTTCTAGAAATAATTAAAAGTTCAGATTTTGTAACAGTTGACTACCGTAATCTTTTTAATGGAGTGGTTGCAATGCATTCAGCAGAAAAGAAAGAATTATGATAAATAATTTTTTTTTTCTATTAAAGATAATCAGAATATTCAAAGCATACGACATATTACGACTAATAGGTCAAAATGTGAGATACAGAATTATTTACACAATAATCACTCAACTTTTATCTATAGGAGTTTCTAAAAATAAAGAACTAATGAATGACTCAGACGGAGTTAGGGTTGCTAAAGCATTAAATGAGCTAGGCCCCTCTTTCGTCAAATTGGGCCAGCTAATTTCAACACGGCCAGACATTGTTGGAAATACTATTGCAGATGACTTGTCTATTTTAAGAGATAATTTACCACCTTTTTCAAAAGATATTGCAATTAAAATTGTAGAAAGTGAGTTTGGAACGACTATTGATAAGGTATTTACTGATTTTAGCGAACCAATTGCTGCGGCATCTATAGCTCAAGTTCACTTTGCAAAAATAAATAATAATGGGGTTGAAACTGAAGTAGCGGTTAAAATACTCAGACCTCAAATTGAAAAAATCATAGAACAAGAAATGTCACGCCTAGAATGGCTGACTTCTTTTATGGAGAATTTTAAGGAATTTGAGAGATTAAGGCCTAATTCAATTATAAAAAAAGCAAAAGAAGTGATCAAGTTTGAACTGGACTTGAGATATGAGGCAGCAGCTGCATCAGAACTTAGAGAGAATACTCAATTAGACGGGAGTTTTTATGTCCCACTAGTTTATTGGGAAAAAATTACCCAAAAAATACTTACCATGGAGAAAATAAATGGAATCCCAGCAGATAAAATCGAAAAACTTAATGAAAATAATTATGATATCAAAAAATCAGCTGAGAATTTAATAGTAAATTTTTTAAGACAGTCGATCAGAGACGGCTATTTCCATGCAGATCTTCATCAAGGTAATTTATTTTTAAATAAAAATGGAAATTTACTTGCAGTAGACTTTGGAATTATGGGAAGGCTTGATAAGAAGAATAGATCTTACCTAGCAGAAATTATTTACGGATTTATAAAGCAAGATTATTATTTGATAGCTAAAATTCATCAAGAAGCTGGACTAATTGATAAAAGCCAATCTACAGAAGACTTTTCACAAGCTTTGAGGTCAATTGGAGAGCCTATAATTAATCAAAAAGCAAAAAATATTTCTATGGGCAATGTATTGATTCAACTTTTTGATATAACAGAACAATTTAATATGTTTCTACAACCTCAACTTCTTTTATTGCAAAAGACTATGATCACTGTAGAGGGCGTAGCAAGAAAACTGGATCCTGAAATAAATTTCTGGGAAGTTTCTAAACCTGAAATAGAAACTTGGCTTAAAGATGAACTGGGAATAAAAAATAGATTAAAACAAACACAGGAAACACTTCAAAGTATTGCACGTAAAATGCCAGATATTCCTGATTTTATCTCAAGAGCCGATCAAGCTTTTAATATCATCACTGAAGGCAATTCAGATAATGCACCCCAAAAGACTAATACAAAGTACTTTATAATCGGCGGAACAGTCTTAATTTCAAGCTTGGCTTTAATTATATTATTGATATAGAATGCTTTTTTATAATTGTATTTACTTTTCAAGATAAACAAAAAAGTATAACTCTACGGAATGAATAAAACAAAAAAGGTATTGTTAATTATTACTGGTGGAATAGCCGCTTATAAATCGCTTGAAATAATAAGGGGTCTTAAAGCCAATAACATTGATGTTACTTGTATTCTAACTAAATCAGGTTCAGAATTTGTAACACCCTTATCCATTGAGAGCTTATCAGAAAATAAGGTTTTTACAGGTCTATTCAACTTAACTGATGAACATGAAATGGGTCATATACAACTTTCCAGACAAGCTGACGTCATTCTTGTTGCGCCTGCAACAGCAAATATCATGTCCAAAATTGCTTATGGGAATACAGACGATTTAGCATCAACTGTTTTGGTGGCTACAAATAAACCCATAATTGTTGCACCAGCAATGAATGTAAGAATGTGGCTTAATAATGCGACACAAAGAAATATTCAAACTCTTAGGAATGATGGCATAAAATTTGTTGGACCAGAAAATGGTGAAATGGCTTGTGGGGAATATGGTGAAGGCCGAATGAGTGAACCGAGTGAAATTATAAAATATACAATAGATTTTATTAATAGTTTAGATTTCAAACCACTTAGAGATTTCTCAGCTCTTGTTACATCTGGGCCAACAAAAGAAATGATAGACCCTGTAAGATTTATTTCCAACGAATCTTCTGGGAAGCAGGGCTACACAATTGCAGAAAAATTATCATCATTGGGTGCTCATACAACTTTAATCTCTGGACCAACTAAATTACCTGATCCCAATGTTGATAAGGTTGTTCATGTGTCATCAGCTGATGAAATGATGTTAGAATGCGATAAAGCGTTACCTGTGAATATTGCTATCTGTGCTGCTGCAGTTGCTGATTATAAAATTATGAAACAAAGTGAAACCAAAATTAAGAAAAACGGTTCAAGGTTAGACATCACATTAGAAGAGAATCCAGATATTTTGTCCAGATTAAGTAAACGTAATGATAAGAGACCAGACCTTGTGGTTGGCTTTGCAGCTGAAACTGAGAATCTAGAGGAAAATTCAAAAATTAAATTGGGAAAAAAGGGCTGTGATTGGATTCTCGGTAATAATGTTTCAAACGGACAAGTTATTGGTAAAGATACAAATGAGATTCATTTTATTTCTAAATCTGAAACTGAAAACTGGAAACAGATGCGAAAAGAGGAAGTTGCTGAGAAATTATCTCATAAGATAGTTCAGCATCTAAAAAGTTAGAAGCTTGTCCACAAAAAAAAATTCTATATTCATTAAAAAAATATCTGATATTGAAGACTTTGAATTGCCTAAGTATCAATCAAAAGAGGCTTCAGGAGTTGATTTATGTGCCTCAATAAAAAGTGATATTGCAATTCCCCCATGGGAAAAAGAAATAATTGCATGTGGAATTTCAGTTTCAATGCCGACAGGCATGGAAGCCCAGGTAAGACCAAGGTCTGGACTTGCTTTTAAATACGGAATAACTGTTTTGAATACACCAGGTACCATTGATAGTGATTACAGAGGAGAAATAAAAGTAATACTAATAAATTTAAGTAAAGAAAAATTTATTGTTCGTCCACTAGAAAGAATTGCTCAAATGGTTTTCTCAAATGTCACTAAAGTAGAATTTAAAGAAGTTGACAATCTAGATGACACTACTCGAGGTCAAGGTGGATTTGGATCTACTGGTGAATAAAAGTTACCTAAAGTCTTTTGCCAAGGCCTCTTTCACTTCTTTAGACAACACAGTACTATGAAGATAGTTATCGTGGTCTGTTCCAATCTCAATTTTGCTGCTTGAATTTTTAAATTCCTCAACTTGCTTATCACTAAATTTAAAATGAATAAAATGAACAGAGGAAGTCTTTCCTGAGTTATCTGTACGATCTACATCTTCTTCAGGTGCCGCGTATAGCTTTGTCCCATTAATACTTATAAATAACTTATTCTCAACATTTCCTAAGGACGATAAAACCTTTTTTCTTGTGATTGGATTGTCAATTTCAAACATATAAGTTGCTACAAGTTCTGAGCCTTGTGGTACAAGAGGATTATAAGCCTCTAACTCATCTTTGAGTTGTTCATCGCCACCTTTTTCTATGTAAAGCATCTCTTGAATTTGAGCTTTCATAGTAAAGAAATTTTCAAAGTAAAACGTAGAATGAGGCCCGAGTTCTACTCTCCTATTTTTTTTCATCTGAACTACCTCTTTTCTTATACTTCTTCTTTCTTTCGCATAAGCGCTATACTCAAGTAGATCAGAGGATTCAATTTTTCGATTTTCTATAGTCATACGGATTTATGTAGTGCCTAACTTTATAAAATCAAGAGAGATTGTATGCTTGAGCTACTACTTCTATTGGATGCATTGAAATATAATTTGAGTCTTTGTCTTCATTTAAAAACTCATTAAGGTGCTTGCAAGCAAGAGGGCAATCTGAAACCATTAACTTATTTTTCTTATTTTTAATTTGTCTAGCTGTTGCTTTGCCGTACTTATTTGCTGACTTTCGAGTTTTCTTCATAACTCCAAAAGTTCCTCCATGCCCTGCGCACTTTTCTACAACATCAACTTTTGTATCAGGTAATTTCTTTAACATCTCCATAGCTTTATTGCCCATGTTCTGAGCTCTTGCGTGACATGCATTGTGAACCGTCACTCCTCCATCAAGGGAATTAAGACCTTCAACTAATCCCTCTTTTTTACTTATATCAACGATAAACTCATCAATATCAAAAACATTTTTTGAAAGTTTTTTTACATTTTTATTATTAGGATTGAGAAGTGGCCATTCAAATTTAAGCATGAGTCCACAACTCGCAGTTAAAGTAACGATTTGATATCCCTGGTCTATCAAGCTGCAGAGTTCATCAGAAACAATTTCGGACTGTTTAATTACTTTTTCATGCTGAGCTTGCTCTAAATGTGGCATACCGCAGCATCCGGGATATGAAGAAATAGTTTCAACACCATTATGATTTAGTACTTTTTGAGCAGCAATTCCAACCTTTGAATTATTGAAATTGACATAGCACGTTGAGTAAATTGCAACTTTTCTTCCGAAAGCAGGTGCATTTGCATTTACTTTAATATCAATCTTTTCTGATAATTCGTGGAATGTCTTTTTTTCGAACTTGGGTAACTCAGCGTCTTTATCAATGCCACTTATCATTTCCAGTGGTCGCCGTGTTAGACTATTTTTTTTGTCAGAACTCCAATTTGCAAAACTGGTAGAAATTTTGGCAAGATTAGCATTGCGATCTATTTTAGCCAGCTCTCTAGGAATTTTTGGCAACTTATTTTGCTTATCCTGAAGAGTTCTATAACGCAACATAAGGTGAGGAAAATCAATGTTAAATTCATGTGGTGGAACGTATGGACATTTAGTCATGAAACACATATCACATAGCGTACATTTATCTGTAATGTCTTCAAAATCTTTCTTGGTGAGGTCATCAACTGATTCATTTGGAGAGTCATCAATCAAATCAAATAACGTCGGAAAGCTGTCACAGAGATTAAAACATCTTCTACAACTATGACAAACCTCAAACTGCCTTTTCATCTCGGCGTTTAACTCTTCTTCGTTGGTGTAACTTTCAGAATTCCAATCTACTAGGTCCCTAGTAGGTGCAGCAAGGCTTCCTTCTTTTTTGTAATCCATTATTTAAGTTAGGGGCTGTTTATTACAGCCCCAAATAACTTAATCGATTGAGTCTAGTGTTTTTTGGAATTTACCTGCGTGAGATTTTTCAGCTTTTGCTAACGTTTCAAACCAGTCTGCAATTTCATCAAAACCTTCTTCTCGTGCTGTCTTTGCCATCCCAGGATACATATCCGTGTACTCATGCGTTTCACCTGCGATTGCAGCTTTTAGGTTATCTTCTGTTGATCCAATTGGTTTACCAGTCTCTGGATCGCCAACTTCTTCCATGAATTCTAAATGACCATGAGCATGGCCAGTTTCACCCTCGGCAGTAGACCTAAATACTGCAGCTACATCATTGTGGCCTTCTACGTCTGCCTTTTGAGCAAAATATAAATATCTTCTGTTTGCTTGACTTTCACCAGCGAATGCTGCTTTCAAATTATCAAGCGTTTTACTTTCTTTTAATTCAGTCATGTCTTCTTCCTCAACAATAATTAATTAATGATTATTTTTCTATATAAGGTTGATTCAAATATTGTCAACACTTTAGAATCATTCTAAACTGATATTGATAACTATTATCAATTACTTATCGAGGTGTACAATAACTTCAATCTTATTAATTTTTTTATTTTTTGGAGTCTTAGGCAAGCCATTTACTTTTATGTTCTTATTAATATCAATTAGGAATTGGTCTTTTTCAGAATAGAAATGATGATGATCATCTGTATTTGTATCAAAATAGACTCTATCAGCACTAAGAGTAAGTTTTTTCAAAAGTCCATTTTCATAAAAATCGTGAAGTGTATTATAAATTGTGGCCAGTGATATTAAGTGCTTTCTTTTAGCAAGCTCCGTAGACAAGCTTTCAGCAGTTACATGCTTATCATTACCATCAAATAAATAGCTTGCTATAACTATTCTTTGCTTTGTTGGCCTCAAGGCATTAGATCTTAGCAACTGCTTAATATCATTCATAATTTTACTATTTAATAAAATTTAATGTATTTTACAATAATAATACATTAGTCTAATTAAACTTCATATAAAACAATGAGATAAATAACCTTAGTGGAAAAAAAATCAAGCTTTACAAAAGAAGAATTACTGGAATGTGCTCATGGGACTATGTTTGGTATTGGCAATGCAAGACTGCCCTTGCCCCCAATGTTAATGTTTGACCGCATTACTAAAATCACAGATGACAGTGGAAAATATGAAAAGGGAGAGATCCTTGCTGAGCTAGATATTAATCCAGATCTTTGGTTTTTTGATTGTCATTTTGAGATGGATCCTGTCATGCCTGGATGCTTGGGATTAGATGCAATGTGGCAGCTCGTGGGTTTCTATTTAGGTTGGATCGGTAACCCTGGACGGGGAAGAGCTTTAGGCTCTTCGAGTGTGAAATTTGGTGGTGAAATATTAAAAGAATCTAAACTCGTTGAGTATAAAATTAACATGAAGAAAATAATAAAAAGAGGTGTCATTGTTGGCGTTGGTGACGGTTCTGTTTTGGTGGATGGTAAGGAAATATATACAGCAGAGGGGCTCAAAGTTGGCCTAATCAAATAATGAGAAGAGTTGTAATTACAGGAATAGGAATAGTCTCATCTTTAGGAAATAATAAAAGTGAAGTAAATAACTCACTTTTTAATACGAAATCTGGCATTGTGTTTGATGAGTCTCAAAAAGATATGGGATTTAGAAGTCAAGTTAGTGGGCAAATTAATTTAAATTTAGAAGAGTCAATTGAAAGAAAATTTTTAAGGTTCATGGGTGATGGGGCAAGCTACAATTATTTAGCGATGAATGAGGCTATAAGTGATTCAAATTTAAGTGAAGATGAAATTTCAAATAATCAAACAGGGTTAATAATGGGGTCTGGTGGCCCATCAACTAAAAGTCTGTTAAGAGCATTTGATATTACAAGAGAAAAAGGCCCAAGAAAAATTGGACCCACTAGTGTTCCCAAAGTTATGTGCAGTACAAACTCTGCAACCTTATCGACATATTTTAAAATTAAAGGAGTTAACTATTCTATTAGTTCTGCTTGTTCTACGAGCGCCCACTGTATAGGTAATGCTTATGAGCTTATTCAATTAGGTAAGCAAGATAGAGTTTTTGCTGGTGGTGGTGAAGAGCTTGACTGGACTTTATCGGCTTTATTTGATGCGATGCCAGCTCTTTCATCAAAATATAATGATGATCCAACTAAAGCCTCGAGAGCTTTTGACTCTCAAAGAGACGGTTTTGTAATTGCTGGAGGAGGAGGTGTAGTGGTTCTTGAGGAACTAGAAACTGCAATAAAAAGAAATGCTAAAATATATGCAGAACTTGTAGGCTACGGAGCGACTTCAGATGGCTATGATATGGTTCAGCCTTCAGGAGAGGGTGCGGCAAGGTGCATGCTTATGGCAACTAAGGATATAGAAAAAGTTGACTATATAAATGCCCATGGAACCTCAACTCCTGTTGGAGACAAGGCTGAATTAAAAGCTATTAAAGAAGTTTTTAAAAATGAAGTTCCATTTATAAGCTCTACTAAATCTTTAAGTGGACATTCACTTGGAGCAGCGGGAGTACACGAGTCAATTTATACTTTACTTATGATGAATAACAATTTTTTATCAGAGTCAGCAAATATTGAAAAGTTAGATGAAGATGCTAATGGTATGAATATATTGACTTCTCGTATAGATGAAAAAATTAATACAGCAATGAGTAATAGTTTTGGTTTTGGTGGAACTAATGCTTCTTTAGTTTTTAGAAGGTATGAGTCATGAAATCACTGAGTGGTAAAAAAGGTATTATAATGGGAGTTGCAAACGATCATTCGATCGCTTGGGGAATATCACAACAACTTGCTTATGAGGGAGCTGAACTCTGTTTTACTTACCAAGGTGAGTCTTTAGAAAGAAGAGTAAAGCCGTTAGCAGAATCGATCAATAACGATTTTTTAATTGAGTGTGATGTCTTAAAAGATGGTTCTATAAAAGATTCTTTCAAAATCATTGAAGAAAGATGGGGAACTATTGATTTTATTTTACATTCTATTGCTTTCTCAAATAAAGATGAATTGAAAGGTAAATATCTAAATACTTCTAGAGATAACTTTTCGAACACCATGTTGATTTCATGTTTTTCATTTACTGAAGTTGCTCATGAGGCTGAAAAACTTATGAAGAATGGAGGATCAATGCTTACCTTAACCTATGACGGCTCCCAGAAATATATTAGAAATTACAATGTAATGGGAGTCGCAAAAGCTGCTTTGGAGTCAAGCGTAAGATATTTAGCGGCTGATTTAGGGCCCTCAAACATTAGAGTTAATGCTCTCTCTGCAGGTCCAATGAAAACTCTTGCAATGGCTGGTATCTCAGGTGGTAAAGACATGATGAAATGGTCAGAGAAAAACTCACTCATGAATAGAAATATTAGCCTCGAAGATGTTGGTAAATCAGGCCTGTATTTACTGAGTGATATGTCTTCAGGCGTTACAGGAGAAGTTCATTACGTAGATTGTGGGTATAATAAGGTGGGAGTTCCGAAAGAAATTTAATTCTTTTCGGACAAAAGCGAAAATTGTTTTGATACCGTTCCCTGTTCTCTATCTAAAAGACTAGTTGGATAATCACCTGTGAAACAATGATCTGTAAATTGGGGTGTTTCGTTATCTCTTTTTTCATAACCCATCGCTTTATAAGTTCCCTCTAAAGAAAGAAAGAATATTGATTTTGAACCAATGACATTATTGATTTCCTCTAATGAGGATTTTGCCGCTATTAACTCATTGTAATCTGGCGTATCAATTCCATAAAAATCTGGGTGCTTAATAGGAGGGCATGCAATTCCAAGATGTACTTCTTTAGCGCCAGCATCATAAACCATCTTTATAATTTTTTTTGCTGTTGTGCCTCTAACTATTGAGTCGTCAATCAAAATAACTTTCTTGTTTTCTATATAAGAGGAGTTTGCATTGTGTTTTAACTTTACACCAAATTGCCTAATAGATTGTGACGGCTCTATAAATGTACGGCCCACATAGTGATTTCTTATAATACCTAATTCAAATGGGATTTTGGACTCCTGGGAGTATCCAAGTGCTGCCGGCACACCAGAATCAGGTACTGGAATAATCACATCAGCATCAATATTATTTTCTTTTGCAAGCTCTTGACCTAAACTTTTTCTATAAGTGTAAACAGTTTTGCCCCCAACTATACTATCAGGTCTTGAAAAATATATTCTCTCAAAAATACATGGCCTTTCTTGAACTTTAGGGAATGGCTTTATACTTTCCATGCCATCTTCAGATATAATAATTATTTCACCATGCTCAACATCTCTAACATATTTCGCTCCTATAATATCTAGTGCACAAGTTTCTGACGTCAGTACGGGTGCTCCATTAAGATCACCAAGAACGAGAGGGCGAATACCATAAGGATCCCTTACTCCAATTAATTTCTTATTTGTTAATATTACTAATGAATAAGCTCCTTGAATTTTGAATAAAGCATCAATTAATTTATCAACTGTTTGCTGCCTACTTGATTTAGCTACAAGCTGAAGAATTGTTTCTGTGTCAGATGTTGACTGAAATATGGCACCATCTTTAACAAGAGAATCCCTCAAAATAGATGCATTTGTTAAATTTCCATTATGCGCACAAGCAAAACCACCTGAGGATAGATCTGCATATAGTGGCTGGATATTTTTTAGTATTGAGTTACCAGTTGTAGAATATCTTACATGGCCTATAGCGTTGCTGCCTAAGAGCCTCTCTATAACTTCTGTTTTATTAAAGTGGTCACCAACTAGGCCAGGTCTTCTAACACCGTGAAATTTTTCTCCATCAAAAGTGACAATGCCCGCACCTTCTTGCCCTCTATGCTGCAGGGCATGTAATCCTAGAGCTGTTAAAGTTGATGCGTCTGGACTTCCGAATATACCAAATACACCACACTCTTCATGAAGCTTATCTTCAGAAGTATCTATTTGGATCATTTTAATTTTTAAAAAATTATTCTTCAGTATCCTTTATTGATAATTTAACTTTACCCTTATCAAAACCAAGAACCTTTACCTTGACTATATCACCCTCATTTACTACGTCAGTAACTTTTTCAACTCTTTCTTTAGAGAGTTGAGAAATATGAACAAGGCCATCTCTTTTTCCAAAGAAGTTAACAAAAGCACCAAATTCCATAATCTTAACAACCTTACCCTCATAAACTTGTCCCACTTCTGGCTCTTCAATTATAGAGTTGATTAGTTCTTTAGCTGCCTCAATACTTTCGTTATTAGTTCCGGCAATTTTTACATTTCCGTTATCACTTATGTCAATCTTTGCTCCCGATTTTTCTATTATGTCTTTAATAGTAGAACCACCTTTACCAATTATTTCTCCAATATTGTCTCTTTTGACTTTTATTGTCTCACTCCGAGGAGTGTAAGGGCCTAGTTCTGTTCTAGCTTCAGAAATTTCTTTGTTCATTTCGTTAAGAATATAGTCTCTTCCACCCTTTGCTTGTTCAAGTGCTTTCTCCATAATCTCATAGGTGATGCCTGTGATCTTAATGTCCATTTGAAGAGAGGTTACACCTTCCTTGGTTCCTGCCACCTTAAAGTCCATGTCACCAAGGTGGTCTTCATCTCCCAAAATGTCTGATAGAACTGCAAAATCATCACCTTCTTTTATTAAGCCCATTGCTATTCCTGAAACAGCGTTTTTAATAGGCACTCCTGCATCCATTAATGCAAGTGATGAACCACACACAGTTGCCATAGAAGATGATCCATTTGATTCAGTAATATCTGAGACTAATCTAATGGTATAATCAAAATCATCTTTTGATGGTAAAACTGCCTTTAGAGCTCTCCATGCAAGTTTTCCATGACCAATTTCACGTCTACCTGTTGCTCCTAGTCTTCCTACTTCACCAACTGAATATGGCGGAAAATTATAATGAAGCATGAAATTTTCTTTGTATGATCCTTGCAAAGCCTCAATTCTTTGTTCATCTTCGCCAAATCCTAAAGTTGCCACAACAATTGCTTGAGTCTCTCCTCTTGTAAATAAAGCAGATCCATGCGTTCTTGGTAGCCACGATACTTCCGACGAAATATTTCTTACTTCATCTAACTTTCGACCGTCAATTCTAGATTGATTATTTAATATTTGAGATCTAACAACATTTTTTTCGATTTTTTTAAAATATCCCATCACCTCGTTGATGCTGTATTTCTCGTTTTCTTTATATTGATCCTCTAAACTTGACTTAATTTCAGAAAGCGAACTTTGTCTTTCCATCTTATCAACAATTGAGTAACTCTTCGCAATTTTATCTTCACAAGTTTTTTTAATTTCATCTAACAATGACTCATTAATTGTATGACTGAACTCCCAAGGGTCATTTGCGCATTCCTCAGCAAGATTGATTATGATTTTTATAACTTCTTGCATTGACTCATGACCAAACTTTACCGCTCCTAACATTATTTCCTCTGAAAGCTGCTTCGCTTCAGATTCAACCATTAGTACAGCGTCGCTAGTGCCTGCAACGACAAGATCAAGATCTCCATCATCATTTATTTTTGGATTCAATGTATAATTTGATCCATCATAACCCACTCTACATCCACCAATCGGGCCCATAAAAGGAACTCCAGACAATGTTAATGCACTTGAGGCCGCTATCATTGCAACAATGTCAGGGTTGGTTTCTCCATCATGCGAAAGCACAGTTAATATAACTTGAGTTTCATTTTTAAAGCCTTCTGGAAAGAGAGGCCTGATCGGACGATCGATTAATCTTGAAGTAAGAGTTT
Organism: uncultured Pelagibacteraceae bacterium; assembly: GCA_902605215.1. GTDB lineage: Bacteria > Pseudomonadota > Alphaproteobacteria > Pelagibacterales > AG-422-B15 > CACNXQ01. Next base: position 57,853 of record CACLBX010000001.1, on the reverse strand, counting down.
CAAACTCTGTTGGTCTTCCCTCTCTTTTAAAAAAACCGCCTGGAATTTTACCAGCAGCATAAAATTTTTCCTGATAACTTACTGTAAGTGGAAAAAAATCTAAATCTGGTTTTGGCTCTTTAGCTGCTACGACGTTTGCCATAACAACTGTATCACCATAGCTAACAATTGTTGATGCTGTTGCCTGTTTTGCTACTTTTCCTGTTTCTATTTTTAGTTTCTGGTCGCCCCAGTTCATTTCTCTTGAAATCACTTCTTTCATATTCATTCATTCCTTTAAATTTAATATAGTTCATTATTATTTTCTAATTCCTAATTTATCGATTAACTTGTCATAAGAATCTTTATTGCTTTTCTTTAAATACGCTAGCAAACTGCGTCTTTGATTTATCAATCTCATTAGTCCTGTTCTAGAATGGTTATCTTTTTTATGAGATTGAAAATGTCCAGTTAGATTGGTAATTCTCTCAGTAAGAATCGCTATTTGTACTTCTGGAGAACCTGTATCTTTTTCTGATCTTGAGTACTCATTTATGAGTTTACTTTTACTTTCACTTTTTATCGACATCTCTTATCCTTTTACAAATTGAAAACCCTTACAGGTTTTATTTTTCCCTCTATAACTTTGCCAATGCCTAAAAGTTTTTCATCGGATATAATTAATAAAGTATCTTCAAATATATCTTCATTAAAGTAATCAAAGTTTAGTCCATTTCGAAATTTCTTACTTAAATCACTATTTAGTTGTACTGCCGGGATGTCGTCCAGTACATCTTGGATTGAATGTATTATCTCAAAATGATCGCCAATATGTACTAATTCAGCTAAATTATCTAGTAAAATAATATTATTTTCACCAAATTTTCCAATTTTGATCCTTCTTAACTCAGAAACATGAGCAAATGTATTAAGCATTTTGCCTAGATCTCTAGCAAATGATCTTACATAGGTTCCACTAGAGCATTCCATAGTAAATATGTATTCTTCTTTTTTTTGGCTAGCTTCGCACTTGAGATTATAAATATTTACTTCTTTAGACTTAATTTCAAAGGTTTTGTTTTCTCTTGCCAATTTATAGGCCCTTTTGCCATTTATTTTTACTGCTGAGTATCTTGGAGGGACCTGTTGTTGAAAACCAATGAAATTTTTTAGACATACATCAATATCTTTTTTTGATGGAATTGCATTTGAGGTCTGCAGAGTTTTACCAGTAGAGTCGTCAGTGTCTTTTGATATTCCAAATAAAACTCGAAATTTATAGAATTTGCTAGCATTAAAATATGATATACTTTTTGTTGCTTCACCTAGTGCTACTGCCAGTACCCCAGTAGCAAATGGATCTAGCGTTCCTGCATGACCGATTTTTTTAATATTAAGAATTTTTCTTAGTTTCCTGATAACTTCAAATGAACTTATCTCCTTAGGTTTATCTATAAAGATCCACCCATCTTTCATCTTAATCTACGTTATTATCTTTAATATATTTATCAGAGTTTAATAAATTGTTGATATTATTTAATTGGTCAACTGTCTCATCATTTCGAAATACTAACTTAGGAATAAACTTAAGATCTACTAACTTATTTACTTCTTGAGAAATATATTTTTTACAACTCTTTAGTCTTTCTATTATTGTATCCTTATCTATTTTTTCATGAGTTAATACATATACATATGCAATTTTAAGATCCTTATTCATTTCAACATTAACAACGCTTAATGGAAAATTAAATGATGGATTAATTGGAAATTCATTTCTTACAAGAACTTCACTTACTGCTTTTCTAATTATTTCAGAAACTTTTAGGGATCTATCAGTGGTTTCGTATTTCCTTTTTAGGATCACAGTGACTGTGCTATTTCCTCAACACTAAATACTTCTATATTATCTCCTATTTGGAAATCGTTAAATTCTTTAACACTTATTCCACATTCTGTTCCAGCTTTAACTTCATTTGCTTCATTTTTTTCTCGTTTTAAACTGAGAATATCACCATCATATATGGTTTCTGAATTTCTTATTACTCTTACTTTAGCATTTTTATTAACCGAACCTTCAACAACAATACAACCTGCAATTGAGCCTATTTTTGAAACTTTGAAAATTTGTAGAACTTCTGCTTTACCAATAAAACTTTCTTGAAGAGTAGGCTTAAGTTTGCCGCTTGCAAAATCAGAAACATATTCGAGAAGTTCATAGATAATATTAAAATTTTGAATATTTAGATTACTTAGCTTAGCCTTTGATTTTGCCTCTTTTGTTGCTGTCGTGTTAAATGAAATGAGTAATGCGTTAGATGCTGACGCAAGAGCAACATCACTTTCATTTATAAATCCCACACCTGAATGAATTACTTTAATGTTTATCTTATCACTATCAATGCCTTCAATTTGATGGACGATAGCTTCTGAAGATCCTCGAGTATCAGATTTCACCACAACTTCCAATATTTCCCTTTTACCATTTAATGAGCCAAATGTTGTATCTCCATCTAGATTTTTGATCTTCTTTGGTAACGCTTTATTAGTTTTTATTTCACTTCTAATCTCACATAATTCTCTCGCTTTTTCGTCACTTTCAACTGTGACAAAACTATCTCCAGCCTCAGGAGGATTATTTAAACCCAAGACCTGTACAGGCATAGATGAAGTTGCCTCTTTTAAATTTTTTCCCTTATCATTAAGTATCGCTCTTACCTTACCGTATTCACTTCCTGCAACAGCAATATCTCCAACAGATAGTTTTCCATTTGTTATAATAATATTACATATTGGACCTCTGCCTTTATCAACATTAGCCTCTATTACAGTGGCTTCAGCAAAAGTTTGATTGTTTGTCTTTAGCTCTGAAACCTCTGACTGCACAACAATTGAATCAAGAAGTTTGTCAAGGTTGTGTCCTGTTTCTGCTGACACTTCAATACATTGTACATCTCCAGACAAATCTTCAACTATTAATTCCTCTGATAATAATTGTTCTTTAATTTTTTGAGGTTGAGCCTCCTCCTTATCACACTTATTAATTGCAACTATAATTGGGGCATTTGCAGATTTAGCATGGGCTATTGCTTCTTTTGTCTGAGGCATTACTCCATCATCAGCAGCAACAATTAAAATTACTATATCAGTTACATTTGCACCTCTTGCTCGCATATCTGTAAATGCTGCATGTCCAGGAGTATCAATAAAAGTAATTTTGCTACCTTTATGCTCAACTTCGTAAGCGCCTATATGCTGAGTAATACCTCCACTTTCTCCTGAAACAACATTTGCATTCCTTATTTTGTCTAATAAAGAAGTTTTTCCATGATCAACATGACCCATTATTGTAACAATAGGTGATCTTGAGTCTTCTTTTATTGCCTCAATGTCCTTAGAGATTAAATCTTTCTCTATTTCCTCAATATTTTCTCTTTTAAAGTTATGGCCAAATTCAGTTACTAATAATTCAGCTGTATCTGCATCTAGAGACTCATTTATTGTAGCCATCATTCCCATTTTCATTAGTGATTTAATTAAATCTCCTGATTTTTCTGTCATTCGATTGGCAAGTTCTTTCACTGTTAAATGTTCTGGAATGTAAACATCTCTTACAATTTTTTTAGCAGGCTCTTGATCTGATAGGTTCTTTCTTGTCTTTTGCTTAGCTCTTTTATATGCAGCTAAACTTCTCGTTCTTTCATCTACATCACTCAAGGCAGTGACAATAGTTACTTTTCTCTCTCTAATTTTTTTCCTTCCAAAGGTGCTAGATGGCTTCTTTTTTTCTTGAAAATCTGTTTCTTTATCTTGAATAGCTTTCTTCTTTTCAGTATCTTTTTTATCGTCTTTTAATTCAACGCTAGACTCTGAATTATCCTCAATTTTTGTATGTTTTTCATTTATGGAATCTTCAGCTGAATTACCTTTTCTTATTTTATCAATAGCATCATTTTTTTCCTCTTTACTGTCAGCTTGTAAAATCTTTTTTTGTTCATCTTTAGTAAGTGGTTTCAAAATTACACCAGATCTTGATTTCTTATCTGTAATAGTATCTTCTGCTACGCTTGGTGAATTGGTAACTTCTTTTTTATTTAGTGATGCCTGTTCAGGCTTCTGATCTGTATTAGTATTTCTTTTATACCTTTTTTTTTCTACAATTACTGTCTTGCCTGCCTCGATCCCTCTTTTGTTGGAGATGATGGGTTTCGAACCCAACTTAAGACTTAACGTTTTTTTTCCTTTTTTTATCTCTTTATTTTCAGTCATGAGAGTCCTTTAGATATATATATGACTATTCAAGCCATATTTTTCTTGCCTCCATAATTAATTGATCGCCTTCATCTTTGTTAATATTAAATTCTTCAAATAAACCAGTAACTCTAGAATTTTTATCACTTCTATCTTCAAGGTATCCGATTAGATCATCAGTAGTTAGACCTGCAAAATCTTCCAACGTCTTTATATTATTCTCGGCAAGTTTTACTAACATCGCTTTAGATAAAAAACTGAATTCAATCAAATCTTTTGAAACATTATACTCCTCAAGTTTCTTGTTATTTTTTTCATCCAACTCAGACATATATTTCTTTGATCTCTCAACTAACTCAGCTGCAATTTCTTCATCGAATCCTTCAATTGCTAGAAGTTCGCTTTCTTCAGCATCAATTACCTCTTCAATGCTTCCAAATCCCTCACTTACTAAAAGTTGCGCGAGAGTTTCGTCAACATCTAGTGAGTCAATAAATACATTTGTTTTAGTTGAGAAGTCCTCTTGTCTTTTTGATGACTCCTCATCTTCAGTTAAAATATCTATTTCATAACCTGTCAGCTCAGTCGCAAGTTTTACGTTTTGTCCCCTTCTGCCAATTGCAAGACTTAAGTGTTCTTCGGAGACAACGACCTCTATTTTATTTTGATCTTCGTCTAAAACTACTTTAAGTACCTCTGCTGGAGAAAGAGAAGAAATAGCAAGATTCGCAACATTTTCGGACCAGTTTATTATATCAATTTTTTCACCTTGTAATTCATTTACTACCGCTTGGACTCTGCTACCTCGCATTCCTACACAGGCTCCTACCGGATCTATTGAGCCATCTTCAGTATATACTGCTATCTTCGCTCTACTTCCTGGATCTCTAGCAACACTTTTAATAGAAATGATTCCATCGTAAATTTCTGGGACTTCCTGCATAAATAACTTTGCCATAAATTGCGGGTGAGATCTTGACATAAAAATTTGTGGGCCTTTTAGTTCAGATCTAACATCATATATATATGCTCTTACCCTATCACCATTTCTAAGATTTTCTCTTGGTATAGTTTGATCTTTTCTAACCACTCCTTCAGCTTTACCTAAATCAAGTACAATATTTCCAAATTCAGATCTTTTTACAATACCATTTACTATTTCTCCAACTCTATCTTTATATTCATTGTATTGTCTTTCTCTTTCAGCTTCTCGAACTTTAGAGTTAATAACTTGCTTTGCGGCTTGAGCTCCAATTCTGCCAAAGTCAATTGCCGGCAATGGATCAAGTAATACGTCACCTAACTGGGCAGCTCCATTAATTTTTTTTGCCGATTTCAAAGTTATTTCAAGAAATTTATTCTTTACTTCTTCAACAACCGACATTTTTCTAGAAATGGATATATCACCGTTCTCTTGATTTATTTCAACAACAACTTCATTTTCTTCGCCGTAATTACTTTTTGCTGCTTTTTCAATTGCTTCTTCTAATGCTGAAATTACAATTGATTTATCAATCATTTTTTCCTGAGCAACAGTTTCAGCTATTCTTAAAATTTCGATCTTATTTGCACTAACCATCTTTTGTTCCTTTTAGCATAAAAAAAAAGTGGGCTTAACCCACTTTTGCTTGGTTTAGCTATATTTTGAAAGATCTATACACTGCTAATTCTCATAAATCAAGTACCTAAATATATAACAATATCAGAAAGTTAGTTGATATATTTTCTTTCCATTTTTAATAGCTTTTCTTTGGTATCTTGACACGCCATATAATCTGTCATTATTCGATAGAATCTTATTTTTATTTTCATGAATTATCTTTGAATTTGAACTAAAAATTTCGTTAATATAATTAAAGTAACTTTCGGAATCTGTCGTTATGTAGGTGGCATATTTATTTTTTACTATTCCAATTATCTTAATAATATTTTCTAGATTGACTAATCTTCGTTTGAAATGACGTTTTTTATGCCACGGATCAGGATTAATAATTTTCAATTCATCAATGCTATTTTGATTAAGTGTGTTAAGCAAATATACAAAATTCATACCACATAAGCGAATATTTTTTATATCGTGCTCTAAGATTTTTTTTAATACTTTAGCAACTCCATTAACATATACCTCTGACCCAACAAATAAAACTTTTGGATTAGAAAGAGCACTTTCAATAAGATGCTCTCCATCACCAAAACCAACCTCAATTATTACTTTTTTGAATAAGTTCGATTGCAGCAGCTGCTCCGTACTTGTTTTAGATGAGATATTTAATATTTTTTTATCTAATGCATACTTACTAAAGTAATCATTTAAAATTCTTACATTTTGTAATGAAAGCTTCTTAGAAATATTTCTTCCATGATACTGATAATAATCAGGAAATTTAGATCGTAAGTCTAACAATAAATTATAATTTTTCTGCTAGATCTAATTTTTCCCAAGAGAAAGAACCATCCGTCATAGGTTCTCTACCGAAATGTCCGTATGCAGCACTTTTTTTATAGATTGGCTTATGCAAACTTAAATGATCTCTTATACCTCTAGGAGATAAATCAATATTATCAGTTATTTTTTTTATTAAATCATCGTCCTTTATTCGAGATGTTCCATGGGTATCTACATAAATTGATAATGGTTCAGAAACACCAATAGCATATGCAAGTTGGAGTGTGCATCTATCAGCTAATCCAGCCGCAACTATATTTTTAGCTATATATCTTGAAATGTAAGCTGCGGATCTGTCAACTTTTGTTGGGTCTTTTCCAGAAAAAGCTCCACCACCATGCGGAGCAGCACCACCATAAGTATCAACAATGATTTTTCTTCCAGTTAATCCAGTATCACCATCGGGGCCACCGATCACAAATTTTCCAGTTGGATTAATTAGTATCTCAGTATTATTATCCATCCATTCTTGGGGCATTACAGTTTTAATTAATGGAATTACCAGATCACTAACGGCTTGCTGATCAAGCTCAGTATCATGTTGAGTAGAAACAACTATTTTAGTGCAAATTTCAGGCTCACCATTTTTATATTTTAATGTAACTTGACTTTTAGAGTCAGGTTGAATTCCAATAGTATTTCCAGATTTTCGCTCTGATGCCATTAACTCAAGTATCTTATGGGAATAATATATTGGTGCTGGCATTAAAGATGGTGTTTCTTTACATGCATATCCAAACATTATTCCTTGATCTCCCGCACCTTGATCTTTATTTCCAGATGCATCAACACCCATTGCTATATCTGCAGATTGACTATGAACACCCGACGAGTCAAAAGACAAGTTTTTCCAATGAAATCCATCTTGTTCATATCCAATTTCTTTTACTGCATTTCTCGCTAACTCTTCATAGTTACAGTTGTAGCCTTCAGGACCTCGAACTTCGCCAGCAATAACTACTTTATTAGTAGTAACCAATGTTTCCATTGCGACTCTAGCATTCTCTGGATTTTCTTGTGATAAAAAATCATCAACTATTGAATCTGAAATAATATCACACACTTTGTCAGGATGGCCTTCTGACACGGATTCACTTGTAAATAAATATTCTTTAGTCATTTTTTTTCCCCAAAAATAATTGATCAATAGCATAGCCAATAATAAAAAATAAAACTATTAAAAAATACACCATCAATTCACCGTACTTTCGATAAATAGTCATATCGATTTTTTTAGGTATTTCTGCATCTAAAAAGGATATTTTATCTGAACTAGCCATTCCATCTACAAGACCAATAGGGTTTATTAATGCAGATATTCCCATATTGGATGATCTCGCAAGAGGTAGTCCCAATTCAACTGATCTATACAAAACATGTACAAAATGTTGCTTTGGACCACTAAAAGTACCAAACCATGCATCATTAGTAATATTTACTAGTAATTCAGTTTCATTATTAATTTTATTTCGAACAAAATTAGGGAATACAGCCTCATAACAAATGAGTGGTGTAATTTTACTTTCAAATGATTGATCTTCATTACCGCTCTTCATTGAGTTTAATAATAAAGAGTTTTTCGGAAAAAAAATTTTTAGAAAATTAGAGAATGGTATTTTTTCACCAAAAGGTACTAGTTTAATTTTGTCGTATTGGTGGCCATTGAAAGATAACGAATTGTAATATAGCCCTGCTTCATTACGAATATGACCAATGAACCAATTTGATGGGCCTATACCGTCCATTCCAAACGCAGTTTCTGGAAAAACTGTAATCAAGTCTTGTGAGCCTACCTCAGCAATCTTTTTGTGTGACTCCTTTTTCCACTTTTCATTTTGATTAAATTCAGTGTGAACAATTCTTAAAATAATACCAGACTTTTTTACCTCGTAATTACTTACTCGATTGTACCCAAATAGAAATGTTGTCAGTAATACTAAAGTAGCAATTAAAGGGAATATAATATTATTATTTTTTATCCTAAAAGAAAAAATACTAGTTGCGCAGAAAACAGTAATTAAGCTAAGACCAAATACACCAAACAAAGATAAAGATTGCATGAAATATATGGACCACGACCAACTGTAGGCGATTAGATTCCATGGAAATCCTGTAAACATATAGCTTCTTAGTAATTCAAAAATTACCCAATTGGCCGAGAAATAAAAAATACGTGAGGTGGACTGCGACCACGAAAGATAATTAATAATTTGCATAAGTGCATAAAATAGCGACAAGGCAAGTGGGAGTATTAAAAGTGGTACTGGAATTAAGTAATATAAATCTGCATTAAATTGTAAAATTGAATTTGAAATCCAATTAATACTAGATATGAAAAATCCAAACCCAAAAAGTAACCCTGTAAGAAAAAAAATCTTCTTCTTATTTTGTAAATTTTGATAAATATAATCATTTACTAAAAAAAACATACCCACGGCAATTACTGACATGAAAGGCAGTTTAAAGGGTTCAAAGCTAAAAGATAAAAGTATCCCGAGCAAAAACGAGGAAGAATAAATCATAAGTTTTTTATTACTAAAAAAAACTTTTGAGAACATATACTATTATATGATTTTTATTTTAACTGATTTTATTTTCATTGGATCAGCATCATTGATTTCAAAGGTCACACCTGAACTATGTTTAATAATTTCCCCCCTTTGAGGAACTCGCCCAGCTATAGAAAAAATTAAACCTCCTAGAGTATCAATATCATCGCTGTTTTCGTTCGATAAGAAATTTATGTTTGTTATTTTTTGAAGTTCATCTATTTCAACTCTTGCACTTGCTTCAATTGTATTGGTAGAAGTTTTGATTAACATTGGCAAATTTTTCTCATCATGTTCATCTTCAATTTCTCCAATTACTTCCTCTATTACATCCTCAATTGTAACTAAACCGTCAGTACAACCATACTCGTCAATTACTATGCCCATATGCAGTTGTGTGATTTGCATTTTTAATAGAAGATCTAAAACTGGCATTGAGGGTGGAATTTCCAAAACTTCTCTTTTAATAATGTCCAAAAATTTATCTTCTTTTCGGCCCTCATTTTGATATTTAACTAAATCTTTTATATGTATCATCCCAATGATATTATCTAAATTATTTTCATATACTGGAACTCTGGAATGAGACTCTTTGATAAATATTTCTAATACTTTTTCAAAGCTATCATTAACCTCGACTGCTCCAATGTCTGCTCTTGGGATCATTATGTCTATCGTTCTTATTTCATCAATTTTTAGAATATTTAGAAGCATCAATCTCTCTTGCTTTGAGATACTTTCAGTGCCTTTTTGAGAAGACTCTAAAACTGTTTCAATACTTTCCTTGAGGGATTCACCATTTATATTTTTACTGGGTAATAATCTATTTATTAAGTTTTTAAGCATACTTATTTGTAAATTTCTTCAAGTATATTTTTTTCAATTGAATTCATTTTATTAAATTGGCTGTCAGTATCATGTTTATAGCCTAATAAGTGGAGCACACCATGTATGGTCATTTTTGATAAATATTTATATTTTTTTATATTTTGTTCATGAGATTCGTCAATAATTTTTTCACAAGCGATGACAACGTCCCCTAAATAATTTTTATTTTCAATCTTCTCATTCATTGGAAATGATAAAACATTTGTAGGTTTATTTTTATTTCTATATTTCTTATTTAAAAGTTTAATTTCACTATTTGATGTAAGAAGAAAACTTATAGAAACTTCATTGTTTGAAGAAAATTTTATTATTTTAAATGTCTGGTTAATAGAATCAGAGATACATTTTTTATAGGAAGGCAAATTTTTATTCCACTCTGAACTTTTTATATTGTAACTAATTTCCACCATAAAGGTTAAGATGATTTATCAAAAAGATCTTTTATTTGGTCATCGTATGAATCATATGCATTTATAATTTTCGTGACCATTTCATCTCTAACAATATCTTTTGAGCCTAGCTCAACAACTTCAATGTTATCAATTTTTTCTAAAATTTTAACTGATTTTAATAATCCTGAGTCACTTTTTCTATTCAGGTCTATTTGGGATGGATCGCCTGTAACGACCATTCTAGAATTTTTACCACACCTAGTTAAGAACATTTTTATTTGCGTATGAGTTGCATTCTGAGCTTCGTCTAAAATTACAAAGGAATTATTTAATGTTCTACCTCTCATGAAAGCTAAGGGAGCAATTTCAATTTCAGCAGATTCAATTTTCCTTAAGGCTATATCTGACGGCATAAGATCATAAAGACTGTCATATAAAGGTCTCAAGTAAGGATCTACTTTTTCTTTTAAATCACCAGGTAAGAAACCAAGTTTTTCTCCAGCTTCCACTGCTGGTCTAGAGAGAATTATTCTGTCAAATTTATTATCTAATAATTGAGAAACTGCTGCAGCAACTGCTAAAAATGTTTTACCTGTTCCGGCTGGACCGACTGCAAAGATAATTTTCTTTTTCTGAAGAATATCTAAATAATGATTTTGCATTTTACTTTTGCCAATGACATCAAGTTTTGCTGTCTTGGTAACTGTCAAGTTTCTTATTTTGTCATTTTCATTTAAAGATTGCATTTTTAGATTCTCCTGCATTAAATTAATATTGTTTCCTTTTCTGTTAGATTTTAAATCCTGTTGTGTTTTTAAAATTGCATTTCGCAAAATATTTCTGTATTTTTTTTCACCTTTAATATTTAGTTGATTTCCTTTTTGAAAGACCTTAATGGGAAGCTGATCTTCAAAAAAATTTAAATTTTCATTGTTAACTCCAAATATCTCAACAACATCTAAGTTATCAATATTTATTATGGAAGATCCTGATGTCAGGTCCTTTTTATTTTCAGATATGGGTTTTATTTGTTTATTTTTCAAATTAAGCGGATAATGAATTTTTAACAAGTACCATATAAACTCTTATGGTTGCAAGACGTAATATCAATATCTTTTTCATGACCTGGCACTAGATCATTGGACTTGATATAAACGGATTGCATAAATGGCGTTCTTCCAAAAAAATACTCAGGATTGCTTGAACTTTGATTCTCAATTAACACTTTTACAGTTTTATTACAGAACTCATTATTAAAGGAGTATTGAATTTTTTTTAATTTTTCTTGTAACACTAAGAGTCTTTCTTTTTTCACTGAAATGGGAGTGTTATCGGCTTCTGTCGATGACTTGGTTCCAGGTCTTGAGCTATAAATAAATGAATATGATTGGGTAAACTCGATATCATCAATAAGTTTTAATGTATCATTAAAATCTTGATCTGTCTCACCTGGGTACCCAACAATAAAATCTGAGGATATTTCTATATCTGGTTTTGCTTTCTTTAACCGATCGATAGTTCTTCGATAAAAATCAGGGTCATATTTTCTGTTCATTTTTTTTAAAATTGATTCTGAACCAGATTGAACAGGTAAATGAAGAAATGGCATTAGCTTCATATTATTTTTGTGTTCTTGAATTAATTCTTCATCCATATTAATTGGATGAGATGTTGTGTACCTTATTCTTTTAACACTATCAAATTCGCTAATTGCTCTGATCAAATCTGATAGTTTGGCATCATTATTATATGATTTATCATTATATGCATTGACGTTCTGACCGAGGAATACAATCTCTTTTGCTCCTTTTTGGGATAGTAATTTTACTTCATCGCAAATGGATTTAATTGACCGAGAATATTCAGGACCTCTTGTGTAAGGAACAACACAGAAAGAACAAAATTTATCACATCCTTCCTGGATTGTTACCATTGAAGACACTCCTTGTGGTCTCATTTGCTCAGACAAATAATCGAACTTTTCATTCACTATAAAGTCAGTGTTAATTTGTTTAAAATTATTTTCTAAATCATCCAGCATCTTTGGAAGGAGATGATAGCTTTGTGGCCCAAGGACAATATCGATTGATTTATTTTTTCGAAACATTTCAGAGTTTTCAGCCTGAGCTACACATCCAACGACTGCTATTGTTTTTTTTAATCCCAGTTTATTTACTCTTCCTATATCAGAGTATAATTTATGTGCTGCCTTTTCACGAATATTACATGTGTTAAAAATTACTAGATCAGCTGATTTAGGGTCTAATTTATTTTTTAGTCCTTTGCTCTCAAGTATTGAAGTTATTTTTTGACTATCATAGACATTCATCTGACAGCCATACGATTTTACATAAAATGAACGGTTTTGCATTTTAGTTAATTTTGAGAGTTTGATTTATGCCCTGAAGTATCTGATTTTCACAATAGTAGGTCAAATCTTTTCTATTATTAAAGCTACTTGCATTAAGCTCATTATGAAATACTAGCTCAACTGTAACAGGCCCAGAGCTTAAAAAATTAATCATTGCATCAACCATTGAAGTATCACCGACCCAAGAAATGTGCCTTCTTAAGAAGAGTCCCATTGGTAAGTTATTTTTTCTTGAATAGCATATAGAAATAGGCTGAATATGTATTAGATTTTTTTCATCAAATGCACATTCTAACATTGATGATTTAAATTGCTTAATTCCATTTCCATCAGAAGTTGTTCCTTCAGGAAAGATTATAAAATTTTCACCGTTACTTAGTTTTTGATTAATGATGTGATTGTATTCAATAATTTTATTTTTATCAGAATTATCAATAAAGAAAGTATTACTAAGCTTTGCTAAAAAACCAAATATTCCCATTTTAGAAACCTCTTTTTTTGCAATGAATCTTGCATTCAGTAAAGTACCTAAGCAAATAATATCAAACCATGAGACATGGTTTGCTACATAAAGTGTTCCTTTTTTTTTGCGGTTATGATTTTTCTTATCATAAGTAATTTTTAGTCCAGTAATAAGCTTAATTATTTTATAAAAATATATTGCGTAAATATTCTTAAATTTATAAGCGAATATATTTAGTAAAATTTGAATCGGAATTGATATAATTATAAAAAATGACAGTAGCAGCAACGTATAAATAAGTCTTATGATTGACATTTAATTTTTATTTTTTTTCTTAACTCCATAAAGCTCTAAACGATGATCAACAAGTTTGAAACCGAGTTCGCTAGCAACTCTAGCCTGTATAGTTTCTATTTCGTCATTTGTGAATTCGTGTATTTCTCCGGTTTCAATATCAATTAAATGATCATGATGAGATTCTTCAATCGCCTCATAACGAGACCTACCATCTTTAAATTCAAGTTTTTCAATAGCCCCGTATTCTTCAAATAATTTAACTGTCCTATAAACTGTGGCAATACTGATATTTTTATCTTTTTTATTCGCATTTAAAAAAATTTCATTTACATCAGGATGTCCTTCTGCACTCATCTTGGTTATGACATCTGCTATAGTATTTCTCTGTTCAGTCATCCTTAAACCTTTTTCACTGCACAATTTTTTTACATCTATCATAATAAATAAGGCTTAATAGTTACTGCTGATGTATATCGGTCTTGGATCATTGGTAAATTTATTTTTTTTATTAATCAATATTTTTAATTTTTCATTATTATAATCGATAAAGTGTATATTCTGTTTAAATAATTCAAAATATTTTTTATCAACAAAACTAGCTAATATATTATTATCACAAAGAATACTTGTTCTTTTATTAAATATTTTCTGATTTTCTTCAAAACTAATTATTTCAGGTTTAGAAATGGATGTATTACCCCTAAACCTTTGGGTGAAAAATTGCTTTTTTCTGTGGAAGATTAGTATAGTCCTTAAATCAAATAAGTTCTTATCGTTCGCAATTAAATTCAAATACTCAAATTTTGAGATCCCTCTTACGTCAGTATTATTGGTAAGCTGAATTGTTTTTGCAAAGGTTAGAGCAGATCTTATTCCAGTAAAACTACCAGGTCCTGTAATAACAAAAATTATATCAAGTTTTTTTATATTTATTTTTTCTTTATTAAAAATTTTCTCTATTTCTATTACTAGAATTTCCGAGATATTTTTATTAGACTTAATCTTTTTACTTAGAAAAGAATGCTTTCCAATTAAAGTTAATGACATATCAGTTGTGAAGTCTAAAAAAAGAAACATATGGTTGATATTTTAACCATATAGATTAAAAAATGAATTTGATGAATAAGTTTCTGTTATTTTTTCCTAAATACCTGATTAAATTATTCCTTATAATTAGCTTTGTAGGTATTCCTAGTTTTTCCTTTGCAGAAAATGAATTGGGAGTATCAATTTTTATGTATCATAGATTTGGTGAAGATAGATATCCAACGACAAGTGTTACAAAAGAACAGTTTCAGTCCCATATAAAATACATAATTGAAAATAATATCAATGTAATAAGTCTAGAGAAAATTATTAGTAAATTAAAAAATGACGAAAAGTTTAATGAGAAAAGTATAGCTTTTTCAGTTGATGATGCTTACTTATCTTTTTTCGAATATGCCTGGCCAGTATTTAAAAAATACAAAATACCTGTCACTCTATTTGTTTCTACGGATATTATAGATAGTAATACTAGTGGGTATATGAGTTGGTCTCAAATAAAGGAATTTATTGACGATGGTGGCTCTATTGGTCAGCATACTTCAACTCACCTTCATATGCCATTAAACAGTAAGAAGTATGTAAAGGAAGACTTATTAAATTCACATAAAAGCTTTATAAAGAATATTGGTTTCGTGCCTAAGCTTTTCGCATATCCTTACGGTGAAACGAGCTTAGCTATTATAGAGCTTCTTAAAGAACTCAATATTGGCCATGCGTTTGGTCAACATTCAGGTGTGATTTCAAGTTATGAAAATCATTACTATTTACCTAGATTTTCTCTTAACAAAAATTTTGGTACATCAGATCGTTTTGAGTTTGCTGTAAATTCTCTCCCCTTGCAGATAAATCAATTTAGTCCTGAAGATATGTTCTTAGAAAGTAATAAGCGACCATTAATTGAACTCACATTAATTGATGATCTAAAAAATAATGAATTAAGTTGTTATTCTAATCCTGGCGGAAATTGGAATTCACAGGAAATAATCAAAATAACTCCATTTAAGTTTCAAATAAAATTAGAAGAAGATTTTTTATCTGGAAGAGGCAAACTAAATTGCACTTCAAAGATTGGTGATAATTGGCACTGGTTTGGATATCAGTTCTTGGTTAAATAATTTCAGTTAATTTGATTTTATTTTGATCTTCCATTTTTAGATACTCAAAGTCTTCAAATTTATTTGTTTTAATAATATTCTTTATTTTCTCTGAGTAGTCATCTTCAATTGAATAATTATATAAATAATTAGACAGCGTAATCCCATTTAAGGGAAGATTATTGTTTCTCATAATATATCTGTTTAGTCTAAACTCAGCATAATGATGATTAGTGTTTAAATTCTTCATGTATGACGAAACAGAGTCACTCAGGGTATTAAATGATTTAATTTTATAATTTTCACCTAGATCTCTATTTTCAGGAACAATCCCATCCTTATTTTGGTCCCATATATATTGTCCAAATAAAGCATTCCCCTCGATAGCAAAACGAGAAGTTCCCCATCCACTCTCTATTACCGCTTGAGCAAGAGCGAGCGAAACTGGAATTTTGTCAACTTTTTGTAATAATTTTTCAATAGAGTATTCTTTCAATTTGTATTCTTTCATTTTACTTGATAACCACTTAGCATCACCGCGAGAAATAAAGTCAATTCTATTTGCTAGATTTCTAATTTTATTATTCATCAGTACCAGTTTTTCATTTTCTTTAATGATTATGGGCAGTGCTATTTTTATAAAAAGAGTTTTTCTTTTTTCAGATGATTTAAGTGTTGTTATATTGAATGGTAGTTTAGATATAATGATATTTGGTACTAAGTTTGTTTCTAGTATTGAGTCTAAATTAACGTTTTTGCTTATATAAATTTCTTCAGTAAGCTTGGCGGCATAAAGTTTATCTAAAATTTGATCAAAGTTTTCATTTTTAGAATTATTATTTGGATATAATATTTTAATTTGTTTGTCGTAAACATTTTGACTGAATATTAAAGAAGCTAAAATTGTGAGAACAAATAATAATGCTATTAAGTAATAAATCCTAAACAAAAGAATTAAAGAGTTATCTTTAGTAACAAATAAATTTAGAAAATTCATATCATCTATATGATTTGTTCAACTTTTTTAACTTCGGGAATATGATGTTTAAGCATATTTTCAACTCCATTTTTAAGAGTTAATGTTGCGCTAGGACAGCCAGCACAACTTCCTTGAAGGGCCAATGAAACAATCCCCTCGTCATATTTCTTAAATTTTATATCGCCGCCATCTTGCATAACAGCAGGTCTAATTTTTGATACTAAAATATTATGAATATTCTTAACAACTTCTATATCTGCATCGTCAAATTCAACTGTGTTAATTTCGTCAACTTCCCTCTCTGTATCTAATATCGGAATGCCTGAACCAATGAAGTCAGATATCTCGTGTAAGATTGTTGCTTTTAATTGATCCCATGTAAATTTGCTTTTGTTAATTGAAATAAAATTTTTATTAAATAAAATTTTATCAATACCATCAATTTTAAGTAACTTTTCTGCAAGCTTTGAATTTATATTTTCTTCCCCAGCATTATATTCAACTGGCTCAGAACATATTTCATGATCATCTAAAATAAACTTCAATGAGTTTGGGTTAGGTGTTGATTCAGTTTGTATAAACATAATAATTATTCAATTTATATAATTAGATTCTATTTTTTTTAAAGAATTCATGTGATAATTTTGTAAGTGTCTGAATTTAACGATATTTTTTAATTAGCTCTTGATGCCAAATCATCAATAACATCATCTTCTAAACCTTGTGGTATTACAACAATTGGAACTGGAAGTTTACCTGATTTTTGTCCAGCTAATAATGTAACCAGTGGACCTGGTTGATCAGCGTCAGCTGCAGCTAAAACTAGAAACCTTATTGCATCATCAGATTCAAGTGTTTCAATAATTTTTTCGCTTGGAATGCCTTCTTTAATTATAACTTCAGGAACTATGTCTACGAGATCATGAATAACTTTAGACCACTTTTGTAATTTTTCTTGAGCTTTATCAGTTGCCTCTTGGCGAATAATCTCTTCAACAGATTGCCATTGTTGGGGATCAAATTGTTCGATGATATTTAATAGGATAATACCTCCCTTTGTATTTTTAGCTCTTTGTGCAGCAAATCTGATAGCAACACTTAACTCAATGGAGTCATCTACTATAACTAAAAATTTTGATCTATGTCTCATTTCTAACAAATCCAACTATATCATATACTTCTTTAATTGTAACATTCGCTTTTTCTGAAGCTTTTTCAGCTCCACTTGAAATTATTTGATTCAAATAAGTTTTATCACTCATTAATTTATCTATTTCTTTTGATATAGGTTTAATGTGCTCAATTATTACTTCAGCAAGATTATTTTTAAAATTTGAAAAGTTCTGTCCTTTATATTTCTCAATTAGTTCAGATTTATCTATTTCTGAAAAACCTGAAAATATATTTAATAAGTTATTAACTTCAAGTAATTTTGATACATCCTCATTATTGTCTGGCATAGGTGTGTCAGCAGTTTTAGCCTTTTTTATTTTTTTTTCTATCTGATCAGCGCTATCAGTTAAACTGATTCTTGAATAATCTGATGGATCAGATTTACTCATTTTTTGTTCTCCATTTTTGAGAGACATTATTCTGGAGATATTTTTATCTATTATTGGTTCAGGAATTGGAAAAAAACCATCACATTCATAATCACGATTAAATTTTTGGGCTATATCTCTTGTTAATTCTAAGTGCTGCTTTTGATCATCACCAACTGGAACATGTGTTGCTTTGTAAAGTAATATATCGGCAGCCATTAAATTGGGGTAAATAAAAAGTCCTGAGCTAGCATTCTCTTTATCTTTGCCTGCCTTATCTTTAAATTGTGTCATTCTGTTGAGCCAGCCCATTCTTGTGATGCAATTAAATATCCAAGCCAGTTCTGAGTGAGACGAAACATTACTCTGATTAAAAATTACACTTTTGACAGGATCAATTCCTGAAGCTAAATAAGTTGCTACTACCTCGTAAGTGTTATTTTTAAGAAGCTTTGGATCTTGTTTTACTGTAATTGCATGAAGATCAACTACACAAAAAAAACAATCATATTCAGTTTGCATTGATACAAAATTTTTTATTGCGCCTAAATAATTACCGATATGTAAGCCTCCAGTTGGTTGAACTCCAGAGAGTACTATTTTGTTTATATTTTTCATTTATTAAAAACTTTTTTAATTTCAGTATACGAAAAAGGCTTGTAAAAAGATATTATAAATAAGTAAAGTAGTATTGAAGAAAGGACTAAAAATAAAAGGAAAACAGTCTCTCCAAGATAAAAGCTAATAAATATTTCATCTAAATAATCTTTAAAGAAATAAATATATATTCCTATAATAAAAGAAGCTAGCAAGACTAAGATTGTTGGTTTTATTATTTTTGAACTGAAAATAAAATAACAGTTTTTTTGAAGGTAATAATAAAGAACAAACACGCTTATCCACGCTGAAATACTTGTTGCAATCGCAATTCCTACAAAACCTATATAAATAAAGAGTATTATACTCAATACTGTATTCAAAACTAAATTAAAAAAAGTTACATAAAGTGTTGGCTTAACATTTTCATATGCGAAAAAAATTGGTGTAAAAATTTTCATTAATATAAATGCAACCAAGCCTATACTGTAAAATTTTAGTGCCTGAGCTGTAAGCACTGTCGATTCAATATTAAATTCACCTCGCTCAAACAGTATGCGAACTATTAGTTCTGGCAGAATAAAAATACCAACAGCTGCAGGAAGTGATAATAATACGGCAAATTTAGTAGTCTCCTCGATTGTATTATAAACCTCAGTTTTTGAATTCTTCTGAATTTTTTTTGAAATTGATGGCAGCAACGCTATTCCAAGTGCAATCCCAATCAATGCTAGAGGTAATTGATATATTCTATCTGCATAATATAAATACGAAATTGCACCAGTTTCATATGAAGCAATTATAGTTCCTATAAAAATATTTATCTGAAGTAGGCCTGAGGAAAAAAAACTTGTAGAAAATAAACTAAGGAAACGTTTTGTGTTTGTTGTAATTAGTGGAGAAAAATAAGTTATCTCTATTTTATTTTTTTTAAGTGAAGCTATTAAAAAAATTATTTGAATTATCCCTCCAATGATTACAGACCACGATAAAAAAAGTAAAAAATTATTACTCGTTACATAAGCATATAGTATTCCCAATATCATAGAGAGATTTAAAATTATTGGAAGTGAAGCTGACAAGGCAAATTTATTATTTGCATTGAGAATAGATGAATAAATTGATCCAATACTAATTATGACAAGAAAAGGAAATATAATTCTTGATGTATTAATTAGTTCGTCCAGCTTTTCATCGTTCAAGGAAAAACCTGGTGCCAAGAATAAAATAAAAGTCGGCATGAATATCTCAATAATAATGACAATAATGACTGTTATGGTTGTAAAAATAACAATGATATTTCCAGCAAATTTTTTTGCATCTTCCAAAAACTTTTCACTTATCAACTTTGAGTAAACTGGTACGAATGCAGAATTTACTGCCCCTTCTGAAAATATTCTGCGAAATGTATTTGGAAAACGAAAGGCTACAAAAAAAATATCTGCAAATATTCCTGTACCCAAAAAATTTGCAATCAAGATATCTCTTAAGAATCCAAATACTCGACTTACAGATGTAAAAAAAGAATAGATAAATGATGATCTTATTACATTCATATAATTGTTGTTTATTAATCTATTTTCATCTAAATATCGTCAAAATTAAGTATACATTCCCATTTTATAGTTTTTGAATTTGAAACGCAGATAAAAACCTATATAAATGGCCAAAAAGGGATTTATGAAGAAAAAAGATAGAGCAGAGCATTTTAGTGAGAAGGAAGCTTTAGTTTTTCATGCTCAGGGAAAGCCAGGAAAGATTGAAATTAAAGCAACCAAACCGCTTGAGACACAAAGGGACTTGTCTCTAGCTTATTCACCTGGAGTTGCGGCACCAGTTAATGCGATTGCAGAGGACACCAGTGCAGTCTATGACTATACGAGTAAGGGCAATATAGTTGCCGTAGTATCAAATGGAACCGCTATACTTGGTCTTGGTAATTTAGGCGCACATGCCTCAAAACCAGTGATGGAAGGTAAATCCGTTTTGTTTAAAAGGTTTTCTGACATTGACTCAATTGATCTTGAAATTGATACGGAAAATGCTGACGAGTTTATTAATTCTGTTAAATATTTAGGCCCATCTTTTGGAGGAATAAATTTAGAAGATATCAAAGCACCTGAGTGTTTCATTATTGAAGACACATTAAGAGAGCTAATGGATATCCCAATATTTCATGATGACCAGCATGGAACTGCTATAATATCTACAGCTGCCCTTCTAAATGCATTAGATCTTAGTGGGAAAAAAATAAGTGATGCAAAAATTGTTGTTAACGGTGCAGGTGCAGCTGGCATAGCATGTTTAGAGCTTCTCAAAGCAATGGGAATGCCTAACAATAATGCAATACTTTGCGATACAAAGGGCGTTATTCACTCTGAAAGAAAAGAAAACATGAACCAGTGGAAATCTGCTCATGCAATAAAAACTGATTGTAGGACATTAGAGGATGCGCTGGTTGGTGCAGATATTTTTTTTGGTTTATCAGTTGGAAATATAATCAGTCAAAAAATGGCCTTATCAATGGCTGATAACCCGATTATTTTTGCTATGGCAAACCCTGAACCTGAAATTACTCCCGAAGATGTAAAAGAATGTAGATCTGATGCAATAATTGCAACAGGAAGATCCGACTATCCTAATCAGGTAAATAATGTTTTAGGATTTCCATACATATTTAGAGGGGCGTTAGATGTTAGAGCTACAACAATTAATTTAGAAATGAAGATAGCTGCTGCAAAAGCAATAGCTGAATTAGCAAAAGAGGATGTACCTGACGAAGTTGCAAACGCTTATCCTGGGAAGCGCCCACAGTATGGTCCTGATTATATTATACCTTCTCCGTTTGATCCTCGACTTATTAGCAAAGTTCCACCTGCAGTTGCCAAGGCTGCTATGGATACTGGAGTTGCGCGCAAAGCAATTGTGGATATGGACAGGTATTCTAATGAGTTATCAGCGAGACTTAATCCCTCAGCTGGATTGTTACAAAAAATATTTCAAGAAGTAAAAGAAAACCCAAAACGCGTTATCTTCACTGAAGGCGAGGAAGAGGACATGATTCGAGCGGCTGTAATATTCCTTAATAATGGAATGGGAACACCAATACTAATTGGTAGAGATGAAATAATTAAAAATAAAATGAAAGAAATGGGACTTGATTTCTTTGATAAGATAGAAATTCACAGCACTAGAAATAAAGCAGAGCACGATAGGTACGCTGAACATATTTATAACAGGCTTCAAAGAAAGGGTTTTTTAAGAAAAGATTGCCTTAATCTTCTTACCAAAGAAAGAAATGTATTTGCTGCCTGTATGGTATCACTTAATGAAGCTGATGCGATGGTTTGTGGTTTAACAAGAAGTTTTGCTGCTTCTCTAGAAAGCATAGAATATGTACTAGATCCTATTCCTAATAAAACAATTTTGGGAATGACTGTTATGTTGTGCAACGGAAGAACAATATTTGTTGCAGACTCAAATGTTCATGATATGCCCAACGCTGCACAGCTTGCAAATATAACGCAGGAAAGTGCGGAAGTTGTAAAAGAAATATTTGGAATTGAACCGAGAGCGGCTTTAGTTTCTTATTCAAATTTTGGTACACCGTATACTGAGCGCTCAGTTTATATGAGGGATGCCATCAAAATACTTGATGAAAGAAAACTTGATTTTGAATATGACGGTGAAATGGGAGCAAATACTGCCTTGAATGAAAATTTGATGAACTTGTATCCATTTTGTAAACTTTCTGGTCCTGCTAATCTTTTGATTATGCCAGCAATTCACAGCGCTAGTATTTCTACTAAAATGTTACAAGAATTAGGTGGAGGAAATCTGGTTGGTCCCTATCTTGTGGGGTTTAAAGAGAGTATTCAAATAGCTCCTTTAGGTGCGAATGTTTCTGATATTGTTAATCTCGCTGCACTTGCAGCTTTTAAGAATTAGTCTTTTAAGAAATTTGAAATTTCATTAATTGCTTTTTTTGACTCTGGTAAAAATCCAAAGATTTGCCAAACATGAGGTAAATTTTTATAAATACTCAACTTCACTCCATTATTGTTATTCTTAAGATTGTTTGAGATTGTGATTGAGTCACTGAATAATATTTCAATATTACTTACCTGGATAAGTGTATGAGGAAAATTTTTAAAATTTGCAAATATAGGTGATATCATTGGATTCCTACAGTCCTGGTTTGGAGCATACCACTCTTCAACAGTTTTTTTCATTGATTTAGCAGTATTAAGCCAATCATCGTAAGACAAATAAGGATCCGACAATGAATTCTCTCTAATACTACTACCTTCTCCTGTTAAGTCAGCCCACGGGGAAAGCAGAAAAACTTTTGATGGCAAGGGTTCATTAATTTCTTGAAGTTTTAATATAGTTACAATTGATAAATTGCCCCCCGCAGAGTCACCTCCTATGAATATATTTTTACTCTTATAGCCCATTCTTAATAAACTTTTATAACTTTCAACGGCATCATTAAGTGCAGCTGGAAAAGGGTTCTCAGGGGCAAGAGAATAATCAATTGCATAAACTTTCAAATTAGATTTTTCAGCTATACTTGATAAAAGATTTTGATGGGTTTCAGGAGAGCCAGCAATATATCCACCTCCGTGGAAGTAAAGTATACACTTGTCTTTACTCAATTCTTCATGATCAAAAGAAAGTGTTCTAATATTTTCTAAATAAATCTCATTTGTTTGAATTTTTGAAATTTTTTTATTAAATATAAATTTTTGCAAACTAGTATTTACAATTGAACTACTTGTATCCTCATAGCCATTTTGATTCATCATTTTTCTTGCTTCTAGATAAGAGCGATCTTCAACTGGAGGTTGAACTTTCTTTACATATTTTTTTAATGCATAATTTAATATTCTTGCCCTGATACTCATACAATATTCAAATAATAACTATTCATCTAATTTATCAAAGATTATTTTTGCGACATCAATCTTATGAAGTTTTTTAATTTCTTGAATACAAGTTGGTGAAGTAACATTTATTTCTGTAAGATAATTTCCTATTACATCAATGCCAGCGAAGAACAGCTTTTCGTTTATTAAAGTTTCTTTGATAATACTGCATATCTTTCTGTCATTTTTTGAGAGTTTTACTGCCTTAGTATTTCCCCCAACGTGAATGTTTGATCTGAACTCATTTGTTTTAGGAATTCTTTTTAATGCTGCAACAGGCTCACCGTTAATAAGTATTATTCTTTTATCACCCTTTATTATTTCTGGCAGAAACTTTTGTACTATGAAAGGAACACTATCTTCATCTATAAACTTCTCGATGATTTGATTATAATTTTTATCCTTCTTATCTAATAAAAAAATGCCCTGTCCTCCATTGCCGTAAAGAGGCTTGATAACAGATCTCTTACAGCTGCTCATAAAAAGATCTATTTCTTTTCTAGATCTAGTTATTAACGTTGGAGGAATGATATCTTTAAATTTCAACATTAGTATTTTTTCTGGAGCATTTCGTATGCCTGCTGGGCTATTAATTACTTTTGTTTTTGGATTCAATTGCTCCAGTAAATGCATTGATGATATGTATTCCATATTATAAGGCGGGTCTTGACGTATAAAAATATAATTTAACGAATTTAAATTTAATATTTTTTCGCTACTTATAATATGACTGTTCAATTTGTTATTCTTGAATTTAATTTCTTTTACTAAGGCATATACAGTATTTTTTTTGAATGTGAGAGAACTTGGAGAGAAAATAAAATTTCTATTTTTTCTTTTTTGTGACTCCAATATCATTGGCAAAGTACTGTCAGTATCATGATTGAGTGTATGCACAGGATCTATTTGAAAGCCAAATTTCATAAATCTAACTCCTATTCAGATTTTATGGTTATATATTCAACTACTTCCTCAACTCCAAATACCTCTTTAGTAAGATCTATAGCTTTTTTCTTTTCATCACTTGAGCTTGAGATTCCAATTATGTAAACAACTTTATTAACAGTTTCGATATTATAATTTAGAGAGTTCACTTCTTCATCAAGCATTAATTTTGCGTAAACTTTTGTACTAATAACTAAATCATCTGCAAAATTTAATATGTTATCGCTTTCACTTATTTGAATTTCGTTAATTACAGTTTGAACTCCCTTCACTCCCCATGCAATTCGAGTAGCCTCTATTCTTAGATCTATATTATCAACGGTCCCGGTTAATAATACTCTTCCTTGAGAAACCTCTACATCAACATTAAAAAATATTTTTTCACTTTGATCAAAATAAGAGTTTTTTAGAATAGCTTTTATCAGTACATCATCGACATACTCTCCAATGCTTCGGTCTGAATTTGAAACTGTTACCGCTTTTGTAGCCACTCCTGTTGCTACAGGTATAGAACAATTTGTTAGTATCAACATAAATAACAGAGAAATTGATAATATTGTTAGTTTGTTAAGTGCCATCATTCAAAATTATATTAATTTTATATTATTTCCTATTTTTTATTAATAGCTGATAAATATCCCTTTTTGATATACTCAAATCTTTTGACATAAGACGCGATACCTCAGAGATATTCATACCTTTATTTAGTAAACTATTACCAAATTTAATAATTTCTTCTTCAGGAAGTTTAGTAATTTTGCTCATTATTGGTTCAATAATGAATGTTATCTCTCCTAATATTTTTTCTTTCAAACTTATTTTCTGTAAAAGGTCAGAGATATTAGTATTGATAATTTCCTCATGTTTTTTTGTTAACTCCCTAACAAATGTTATTTTGCAATCACCACTTAGTTCTAATATTGCATTTAATGTTTTAATAATCCTCTTAGGTGATTCAAAATATATTTCTGGACAGTCACTTCCATTAAATCTTGCTAATTGACTTTCTATTTTCTTTTTTTCTCTTGGAAAAAAACCTCTGAAGGTAAAATTTTCTGCTTGAAAAGTTGTGAGAACAAAGCTTGCTATTGGTGCTGATGGACCTGGTAAAGAAAATACACTTAAATTATTTTCAAAGCATTCTTTCACAAGGTCAGCCCCCGGATCTGAAATAAGTGGTGTTCCAGAATCTGTAGTAACAGCAATAGAAAAATTAGAACTTATTTTTTTTATTATTCCAGGAATTTTATTTTTAGAATTAAATTTGTGAAATGACTGTATTTTAGATTTTATTCCATATTTCGATGTAAGTTTTTTTGTAACTCTAGTATCTTCACTCATTATTAAGTCGACTGAAGAAAGTATTTTTAATGACCTTATCGTAATATCAGATAAATTTCCTATTGGCGTCGGAACTATATAAAGACCACTTTGAGGTTTCTCATGTTCCAATAACTTTGTAATATAAGATAAATTTAAATTTGATTGCATGTTTTATTTTAGAGGTAAGTTTTTTATTTTAGTAATTCTTTATTTAAGTTTATTATTATATGGCTGTGAAACAACCCAATTAGCTCCAAAGAAAACACTAACATACAATCAAACACAATTGCTAGAAACTATAGTAGAAGATGAAGATCCAAATGCTCAAGAAAACAATTTAATAGAAAAAGATGATAAGATTTACAGGCTAGGCTTACTTTTACCTTTGTCTGGAGAATTTTATCAGATAGGTAAATCGCTACTCGATTCTGCGCAACTGGCATTAGAAGAAACCAATAACGAAAATTTAGAATTTTACATAGTCGACACAGGAAAAGAAAACCAACTATATAAAAATCTATCGTACTTAATTAGTAATGATGTTGATTTGATTCTTGGTCCAATATTTACCAAAACAGTTTTAAAAGTTAAAGAGTACTTGGATGGTCAAAATATTCCAATCATAACATTTTCTAATAATTCTGATGTAAGTGATCGTGATGTCTATGTTTTTGGATTAACTATTGAAGATGAATTGGAGAAAATCTACGAATATTCAATTGATAGGGGAATTGATAAATTTGCGGTTATAGTTCCTGATAATAAATATGGAAACAAAGTAAAAGATGAAATTAATAAATTCCATAATATAAATAATAATACATCTTCACAATTTATTTTTTATCCAACTAAAGATCCAGACTATTATAAAATAGCGAGGGAAGTTTCAAATTATGATGAAAGAAAATTAGACTTGGATAATCGAGTTAAGCTTCTAGAAGAATTGCAATCTGAGTCTTCGTTAAAAGAATTAAAATTATTAAGAAATAAGGATACTTTGGGTGAGGTAGATTTTGAAGCTATCATAATAATTGCTCGATCATTTAGCGAGTTAACAAATTTTATTTCAATACTGCCCTATTATGATGTTGACCCTAAAAAAGTAAAATTCATTGGAAATTCTATTTGGGGAAAAGAATTAATTCTTAAAGAGCCATCAATGAAGAATTCATATTTTTCGTCCTTAGACTTAAATGGCCAAAGAAAATTTAAAAAAGAATATAAAAAGATTTACAAAAATAATCCTCACACATTAGCTCCTTTAGCTTACGATTTAGTAGGTTTAATCAGCAGCTTAAATGTAGAACATAAGAAAATTACTAAGGAAATTCTTCACTCTAATTTAGGGTATATAGGTATAAATGGGTGGTTCCGTTTTGATGAAAATGGAAGAGTGGAACGTAGACCTTTAATATTCCATGTAGGCAGTGATAAGTTTGTAATTAGAAATTAATTTTTTATTTTATATAAAAAATTTGACAACTTCTTAAATGCAATTGCTCTGTGGCTTATTCTTTCTTTGTAATTAAAATTCATTTCGCCAAATGTTTTTTTATAACCTTTAGGAACAAAAATTGGATCATACCCAAAACCATTCTTGCCTTTTGGAGGAAATTGAACATGTCCGTAAATCTTACCTTCAAAAACTCTGCTTACATTGTTTGGAAAATAGATTGATAAGGCACAACAAAAAAAAGCTTTTCTGCTAGATTTATTAAAATAATTATTTTTTTCCATTTTCTTTTCTATTTTTTCTATAGCAATATTGAAATCTTTTTCCTTACCCGCCCATCTTGCAGAATAAATACCAGGTTCATTATTTAATGATGAAATACAAAGGCCACTATCATCAGCTATAGCTGGCAATTTAGATTTTAATGCAGCATTTTTTGATTTGATAAGAGAGTTTTCTCCAAATGTAAAACCATTTTCAAGGGGTTCATTGATTTTAAGTTTTTTGGCAGAAATAATATTATATCCTAGCGGTTTTAATAAAGATTTTATTTCCGATACTTTTCCAGAATTATGACTTGCTATTACAATATCCTTTAACAGATTATTTACCTTCTAAAAGTATTTTTTGGGATTGAATTATTTGACTAATACCTGATTTCGCCAATTCAAACATGGAATTAAATTCATTTTCTGTGCAAAGTTTTTTTTCAGATGTCATTTGTATCTCAACTATTTTATTTGTTTCTGTAATGACAAAATTAGCATCTACCTCAGCATTTTGATCCTCTATAAAATCTAGATCAAGCAACGGAACATTATCGACTATGCCACAGCTTATAGCCGCAAGATTTTCCTTTATTGGGTTAGTTTTTATAATCTTTTTCCCTATCATGCTCTGGATACATAACTGCAGTGCTACAAACGCACCTGATATTGAAGCGGTTCGTGTTCCGCCATCAGCTTGAATAACATCACAATCAATTAAAATTTGCATATCTTTTAACAAACTAAGATCTGTTACCGCTCTCAACGATCTGCCAATCAAACGTTGTATTTCTTGTGTTCTTCCTGATTGTTTGCCTCTGACAGCTTCTCGGGACATTCTTTCAGATGTTGATCTAGGAAGCATTCCATATTCAGCAGTTACCCAGCCTTGCTGAGAATTTTTAAGCCACCTTGGAACATTTTGATCTAAAGACGCGTTACACAATACGTGAGTTTCACCAAATTTTATCATACAAGAGCCTTCTGGATATGAGGAGAAATTCGGAATAATTTCAAATTTACGAAGATCGGTAGTTTTTCTTGTATTTCTCATATTAATAAATTCATTATACTATGTATTGACGAAAATAATATAGATCATTACATATTCAAAAAAAGATATGGCAAAAGACAAAAAAAAGAATGTTTCTGAAAAAAAAACTGAAGAGAATGTTGAAGAAGTTCAGGTAAAGGAAAATATTGACCATTCAGAACTCGAAGAAAAGTTAAAAGAGGCAGAAAATCAAATTTTATTATCTCTAGCAGATAACGATAATCTAAGAAAAAGATTTGACAGAGAAAAAGAGGATCTCAGTAACTATGTTATTTCTAGTTTCGCAAAAGAAATCTTGTCTGTATTAGATAATTTAGAGAGAGCATTAAAATCGATAGATCTAGATGAATTAAAAAAATCAGATCAAAATATTTCACAGTTTGTTGAAGGTATTGAATTAACAGAAAAACAAATAATAACGGTTTTTGAAAAGTTCAAAATTGAAAAAATTAATTCTTTAGACCAAAATTTTGATCCAAACTTGCATCAAGCTATGTTCGAAGTAGAAAATCCTGATAAGAAGCCTGGTATCATTACTGAGGTAGTACAAGAGGGATACCGTATAGGAGATAGGCTTTTAAGACCTGCTATGGTAGGCGTCGTCAAGAAAAAAAACTAATAATATCAATAATATAAATCAATAAAATATCAGCGAATTTAGTAAAAATACTTTCTATTGAGGGGGGTTGCACACAAAAATCAACTACCTATATATAAGTCAAATCAAACAAAGAGAATTTTATGGGAAAAGTAATTGGTATAGATCTAGGAACAACTAATAGTTGTATCTCAATAATGGATGGTAAAGATCCAAAGGTAATAGAAAATGCGGAGGGTTCACGTACTACACCTTCCATTATAAGCTTTGGTGCTGAAAGTGAAAAACTAGTTGGTCAACCAGCTAAAAGACAAGGCGTAACAAACCCAGAAAATACCTTTTTTGCTATTAAAAGACTCATGGGTCGTTCTTTTGAAGATCCAATGGTTCAAAAAGACTCAGACATGGTGCCATTTAAAATTATAAAATCAGAAAATGGAGATGCATGGGTAGAATCTGGAAATGAAAAATATTCTCCATCACAAATTTCTGCGTTTGTATTACAAAAACTAAAAGAAGATGCAGAAAGATATTTAGGAGAGTCTGTTGAGAAAGCAGTGATTACCGTACCAGCTTATTTTAATGATGCACAAAGACAAGCCACCAAAGACGCAGGTAAAATAGCTGGACTAGAAGTTGAAAGAATTGTTAATGAGCCCACGGCTGCTGCACTAGCATATGGTTTAGACAAAAAAGATGGCAAAACAATTGCTGTTTATGATTTGGGTGGAGGTACTTTTGATATTTCAATATTAGAGATTGGTGATGGAGTATTTGAAGTTAAGTCAACTAATGGTGATACATTCCTTGGTGGAGAAGATTTTGACTCAAGACTTCTCAGTTATTTAGCTGATGAATTTAAGAAAGAAAATAATATTGATCTGACGAAAGATAAATTAGCCTTACAAAGACTCAAAGAGTCAGCAGAGAAGGCTAAAATAGAATTATCATCTACTTCTCAAACAGAAATTAATCTTCCGTTTATTACGGCAGATCAATCTGGCCCAAAGCACTTAAATATTAAAGTTACAAGAGCTAAACTTGAAACATTAGTTGATGATTTAATCGAAAAAACAATCAAACCATGCGATGCCGCGTTAAAGGATGCAGGTTTAAGTGCGGGTGAAATTGACGAAGTTGTTCTTGTTGGTGGCATGACAAGAATGCCAAAAGTAATTGAAACAGTTAAAAACTTCTTTGGCAAGGAACCTAATAAGGGAGTTAATCCTGACGAAGTAGTAGCTCAAGGTGCTGCTATCCAAGCAGGAATACTTCAAGGTGATGTTAAAGATGTTTTATTGCTAGATGTTACCCCTCTCTCACTTGGTATTGAAACTTTAGGTGGAGTATTCACAAAACTTATCGATAAGAATACGACAATACCTACTAAGAAAAGTCAGGTTTTCTCTACCGCAGATGATAATCAAACAGCAGTGACAATACGTGTATGCCAAGGCGAAAGAGAGATGGCATCAGATAATAAGCTTCTGGGCAATTTTGATCTTGTTGGAATTCCACCGGCACCAAGAGGAGTACCTCAGGTTGAAGTGACTTTTGATATTGATGCTAATGGTATTGTAAATGTATCCGCCAAGGATAAAGGAACTGGAAAAGAACAACAGATTAAAATTCAAGCATCTGGTGGCCTAAGCGAAGAAGAAATAGAAAAGATGGTAAAAGAAGCTGAGGCAAATGCAGAGTCTGATAAGAAGAAAAGAGAAACCGTTGATGTTAAAAATCAAGCTGATACGATGGTACACTCAGCAGAAAAAAACCTTAAAGAATTTGGTGACAAAGTTTCAGATCAAGAAAAAAATGCAATCGAGAATGATATTAAGACTTTGAAAGAAGCGATTGCCTCTGATGACATAGAAAAAATTAAAAGTGGATTGGAAGCGTTAACTCAATCTTCAATGAAACTAGGTGAAGCTATGTATAAAGCTCAACAACAAGATGCTCCTTCGCCAGAAGGTGGGCCAGCAGGCAGTGAACCTAATGATGCAAAAGAAAACAATGAAAAAGTTGTTGATGCAGAATTTGAAGAAGTTAAAGAAGACAATAAAGAATCGTAAGCGGGTAAGCTTATGTCAAAAAGAGACTATTATGAAGTTCTTGGTGTATCCAAGACTGCCGACGGTTCCGAGATAAAAAAATCCTACAGAAAACTTGCGATGAAATATCACCCTGATCGAAATCAGGGGGATGCAGAAGCTGAAGTAAAATTCAAAGAAGCTAGTGAGGCATACGCGGTTCTTCAAGATAAAGAAAAAAGGTCTGCTTATGATCAGTTTGGTCATGCAGCTGTCGACGGAAGCTCTGGACAAGGTGGTGGTGGATTTGATTTTTCTTCATCAGCTTTTCAGGACATTTTTGAGGATTTTTTTGGTGGTGACTCATCTTTTTTTGGAGGGGGTGGAAACAGAAGAAGAAAGTCAAACAATCGTGGATCTGATTTAAGATATGATATTACAGTTTCACTTGAAGAAGCCTATAATGGAAAAAAATTCAAAGTAAAAATACCTACACAGGTTCAATGTGAGATATGCTCTGGTTCAGGGGCATCTAAAGGAAGTCAACCCATCACGTGTCAATCATGTGGGGGAAGAGGGCAAATTAGATCACAACAAGGTTTCTTTTCGATTCAACAAACTTGTCCTACCTGTCAGGGAACAGGTTCAACAATATCTGATCCTTGTAATCCATGTCGTGGTTCCGGCCGAACTCAAAAAACAAAAAGTCTAATGGTTAAAATACCAAAAGGAGTTGATGATGGATCAAGAATAAGACTAAGTGGCGAGGGTGAAGCTGGCACAAATGGTGGTCAACAAGGTGATTTGTATATTTTTGTTAACGTCAACGAACATAGTATTTTTGCTAGAGAAGATGAAAATCTTTTTACTGAGGTACCCATTTCAATGATTGATGCTGCAGTTGGCGGATCTATTGATGTGCCTATTATAGATGGTGGTAAAGCAAGATTAAAAATACCTCAGGGAACTCAAACAGGAGATCAATTTAGACTTAAATCGAAAGGAATGCCTAACGTAAGAAGTGGATATCTTGGCGATTTATATATACAAACCAAAGTTGAAACACCTGTGAATTTAAACAAAAAACAAATTGAGATTCTAAAGTCCTTTCAAGAAGTCAGTAATAATGAAGAAAGTCCTCTTAGCTCGGCTTTTTTTAAAAAAGCCAGAGAATTCTGGAAAACAAAAAATTAAATACCATTACTTTTTTCTTTATTTGAATTATCTTTAAAAAATGAAAAAAATTAAAGTAATTGTAACGGGTGCTTCAGGTCGTATGGGCACGCAAATAGCAAAAAGAATTGTTCAAGATAAATCTTTTACATTGTTTGGAGCAACCGAGAGTGTTGGTCATCCTTTAATAGGAAAAGATATGGGTCATATTTTAAAAACAAAAAAAACTGGTATTTTAATTACAGATAACATTATTGAACTATTTGCAAAAGCTGATGCAGTTATTGATTTTACAGTTCCAAAAGCAACATTAGAGCATGCAAAATATTCTGCACAAGCAAGAATTGTTCACGTAATTGGAACAACTGGTTTCAGCAAAAGCCAGTTACGTAAAATAGATTTTGCTGCGCAGCACGCCACAATTATTAAATCTGGCAATATGAGTTTGGGAATAAATTTATTAGAGAGTATTGTAAAAATTGCTTCCTCAAAATTAGATAGCTCTTTTGATATAAAAATAAATGAAACTCATCATAAACATAAAATTGATGCGCCATCAGGAACAGCAATAATGCTTGGCAAAGCTGCTGCTAGTGGGAAAAATAAAAAATTTGAAAATGTAATGAAGATTAATCGCACTAATACAATTGGTAAAAATATAAAAAATAAAATTGTAATGTCGTCTTTTAGAAAGGGTGAAACTATTGGGGACCATGAGGTAATGTTCTCATCAAATGATGAAACGATTAGAATTCAGCATATAGCTGAAAATAGGGGCATTTTTGCTAATGGAGCACTTCAAGCTGTAAAATGGGGAATGGATAAAGGACCAGGTCTTTTTTCGATGACCGACGTTTTGAATATTTAGAAAAGTAATAAATAGCTTATGCAAAGAGCTGAACGTGCAACAAAAATAATGGGTATATTAAATAAAATATATCCTAAAACTCCTATACCTCTAAATCACAAGAACAAATTTGAACTTTTAATTTCTGTTCTTTTAAGTGCACAATGTACTGATAAAAGAGTGAATGAAATTACACCAATACTTTTTAAAGAAGCAAATAATGCAAAAAAAATGCAAACGTTATCTAAAAATAAAATATACAAAATTATAAGACCGTGTGGCCTTGCCCCCCAGAAGTCTAGCGCAATCCATAGATTATCTAAAATATTAGTAAATAATTTCAGTGGCAAGGTACCAGAAAGTTTTGACGAACTTGAAAAGCTTCCTGGTGTTGGCCATAAAACAGCCAGTGTAGTAATGTCACAAGGTTTTGGTCATCCAGCTTTTCCTGTTGACACACATATTCATCGATTAGCGCAAAGATGGGGACTTACTAATGGAAAAAATGTAACTCAAACAGAAAAAGATTTAAAAAAAATCTTTCCAATGAATAGTTGGAATAAACTTCATTTACAAATTATTTTTTATGGAAGAGAGTATTGTGAAGCAAGAAAATGTTTTGGCTTAGAATGTAAGATTTGCAAGACCTGTTTTCCTGACAGAAAAAAGCCAGTACAAACAAAAAAACCTTAATAGATATATTTACAATAGGGAGTTGATAGTTTGACGGTAACTGCTAGAGTTCTTTCGATATGACAAATAAAGTAGCATTGATAATTGGCGCTGGTGATAGTCTAGGTTCGTCAATAGCAAGAGTTTTTGCAAATGATGGGTTTACTGTTGTGGTTGCAAGAAGAAATGGTGATAAGTTATCTGAGTTAGCTGAAGAAATTAAAAAAAATGGTGGTGAATGTTTCTTTTATTCACTTGATGCGAGAAAAGAGGATGATGTCATTAGCTTAATTAATAAAGTTGAAAACGAAATCGGAAAGATCTTGGTTGCAGTATACAACATAGGGGCAAATATCAGGTATGGCATATTAGAGACAACATCTAGAAAGTATTATAAAGTTTGGGAAATGGCTGCTTTCGGTGCATTTCTTATGGGAAGAGAAGTTGCAAAAAAAATGGTTCCTAGAAAAAAAGGGACTATAATTTTTACTGGTGCATCAGCAAGCGTCAGAGGTAAAGAGGGTTTTGCCGCTTTTTCAGGAGCAAAGCATGCAAAGCGGGCTCTATCACAGAGTATGGCAAGAGAGTTAGGACCTAAAGGAATTCATGTTGCACATATTGTTATTGATGGGGCAATTGATACCCCATGGGTCAATGAATTATTTCCCGATTATGTGAAAGAAAAGAAAAAAGTTGATGGACTAATGAATCCAGATGATATTGCACAGAACTACTTAATGATACATAATCAACCAAAAAACGCGTGGACTTATGAAATAGATCTGCGTCCTTGGGTGGAGACATGGTAGATAATAAATATGACATCGTAGGTATTGGTAATTCTATTGTTGACGTAATTACAGACGTAGAAGATCAATTTTTGAATGAGCACGAATTGAGAAAAGGCCTCATGTCTTTAGTGGACTTAGATGGTATTAAAAATATCTCAGGAAAAATTGATATTAAAAAAACTGTTTCTGGTGGATCAGTTGCAAACTCAATAGTTGCTCTAGCTCAAAATAATATGAAAACAGCTTTTATTGGAAAAGTTGGAATAGATGAAGTAGGGAACGCATTTGTTGATGGATTAAATAAAGAAAATGTATTTTTTGCGAATGTCCCTCAGTCTGACGAGAGTGAAACAGGACGATGCTTAGTTATGGTAACCCCTGATGCTCAAAGGACAATGAGTACGTATTTAGGAATTTCCCAAAAGCTAAATTCCGATGATGTTAATGAAGATGTTATTTCACAATCAAAAATCACTTATCTAGAGGGATATCTTTGGGACCTAGATGATGCCCAAGTTGCAATCAAGAAAGCGACAAAGGTGGCTAAGGAAAATAATAAAATTGTAGCCTTCAGTGTATCTGACGTATTTTGTATTGAACGTTTTAAAGAGAGTTTTTTAAGTTTAATTAATGAAGAAGCTGATATTATTTTTGCAAACGAAGAGGAGATTAAATCTCTATTAGGAACATCAGACTTGGATGAGAGCATAAACATTATCAAAGATAGAAATAAGATATTCGCAATAACACTTGGTGAAAATGGGGCAATAATTATAAATAATGAAGAAGTAATTAAAATTGAACCCCAAAAAATAGATAACCTTGTTGATACAACGGGAGCTGGCGATCTATTTGCAGCAGGATTTTTATTAAAATATATTCAGGGACAGCCCCTTGAAGAGTGTGGCAAAGAAGGAGTTAGATTTGCTTCAAAGGTAATACAAATCTACGGGGCTAGATTATAAAATTTAACTATCTAAAATTTTATCAATTTCATTAATTACTGCATCTGAAGTTATTAAATCTATGTCATCTCCACCAAAACTCTGTGATGCAATAAAATTAATGTTTGTGAATTGATCATTTAAAAATTTGACTGCACTTGTTGGACCACAGATTTTTAACAATGGACACATATTAGTTGAGAGCATTTGACCAGTTCCGCTATCATTAGTTATAGCAATATCTAAATAATTTGTTGATGCCATTACCACTTCAATTCCTGGATAATTTGCAACTTCTTCTTCAGGAAAAAGAGGATTATCTATAACATCAATTATTTCTTTACGAAGATTTTGTTCCTCTGGTCCAAGAAAAAAAACAATATTGAAATCTTTTTTTTCATAAAATTTAGCTACTTCTAAGTATTTATCAAATGACCAAATCCTTGTTGGAGTATTTGAACCAGGCGCAATACCAATATACTTTTTACTGGGGTCAAACAATTTATTTAAGGTCTCTGTTATTGCTTGAGGAATATCTATTTCAAATTGTTTTTTATCTTCATAATTGGAAACTAGGTCAAGCATTTCAATAATACTTTTTATATAAAATTTTCTTTCTTTACTAAAAGCTTTGGGTTTTAAGTTGGAAAAAAACCAATTAGCCGCAGATGAAATAAAAATTTTTGTTTTTAGCCTCTTTAAGGCAATGGTTCTGGGCACAGCTTTTTGCGTATCAATAATAATATCAAATTCTTCGTTATTTAAATTATAAACATTTGAGATTTTTTTCCAAAAGAAGGGGTTTAGTTTTGCTTTTTCCCATATTTTGTCGATATAGTTTGAGGTAAACTTTTTTAGTCTTTTATTATACTCCGTATAGATTGTGTCAGTCATCCAATGAATTTCATAATTTGGAAATCTATCTTTTAATTGATAAACAATTGGCAATTTTAAAATGCCATCTCCAATTTGCTCCCCATTGCTGAAGATTAAAACTTTTTTCATTGGTTTAATTTTGAGTCGTGTCTTCTGAAACTTTTATTATTAATTTCCCCTCATTTTCTCCTGAAAATAACTTTTTAATAGAGTTTTCTGCATTCTCTAAACCAGGAACTATATGATTTTTATATTTAATTTTTCCCTCTTTGATCCAAGTTGTAAGGTCTTGGTAAGCCTCTATGTATCTTTTAAAATAGTCAAAAACAATGAAACCTTTAAGCATTATTCTTTTGATCAATAGGTTTCCCCATGCTGGTCCAGGCACTAATGATTCAGCGTTATAGCCAGATATTAAGCCGCATAAACTTATTCTTCCATTTATATTCATTCTTGTAAGGACAGCATCCGTAATGGTTCCTCCAACATTTTCAAAATATATATCAACTCCATCAGAACAAAGATCTTTAAGTCTTTTTCTAATATTTTCTGTTTTGTAATTTATTGCTCCATCTATGCCAAGATCATTTACTAACCACTGACACTTTTCATCAGAACCAGCGATACCGATAACTTTGCATCCTTTTATTTTTCCAATTTGGCAAACTATAGAACCTACGGCACCCGCTGCAGCTGAAACAACTAATGTTTCACCTGGTTGAGGTTTTGTAATATCTAGTAAACCAAAATAAGCTGTCATCCCTGTCATTCCCAAAATACTCATGTAACTATCTAATGGAAAACCGGTACCTTGTGGTATTTGTCTAACACCTTTACCATTGGTGATAAAATATTCTTGCCATCCACCCATACAATTAACAATCTCACCTTCTTTAAATTTCTGGTTTTTTGATTTCTCAACTATGCCTATTGTTCCGCCTCTCATAACGTCTCCGGTTTGCATTGCATCAACATAAGAAGCACGCCCACTCATCCATCCTCTATTAGCGGGATCAAGTGATAAATAAATATTCCTTATCAAAACGTCATTTTCATTTAATTCTGGAACAGAATTTTCTTCCATAATTAAATCTCCTTCTTTGATATCTCCTACAGGGAAATTTTTTAGTATCCATTGTTTATTAATCATTTTTTTCTCCCATCATTTTTTTTAAATTTACTTGAGGCATATCTACAATTACACAAGTAGATGTGGCTGTAACTACAGTTCTGTTGTTTTGTTCAAGTCTTCCTTCTAGGAAAGCAATATTTTTTCCTGATTTAACTACTTGGCCATATCCAATTACTTTTCCTGGTTTTGTAGGATATAAAAAATTAGTT
Organism: uncultured Pelagibacteraceae bacterium; assembly: GCA_902605215.1. Classification (GTDB taxonomy): domain Bacteria; phylum Pseudomonadota; class Alphaproteobacteria; order Pelagibacterales; family AG-422-B15; genus CACNXQ01. Next base: position 19,718 of record CACLBX010000001.1, on the reverse strand, counting down.
TTTAGTTCTATAGTTGGCGGTCTTTTCTTAAAATGGTTCTGAAAGATAAAGGCAAGAGCAGTAGCATCATCAACCATCCCACTTACGATACCTCCTTGAACATCACCTGCAGGATTACAATATTTTTGCTCTACTTCAAATTCCATTTTAATACTTCCAGCATCAGTATTCACTTCAAGAACTGTCATATTGAATAGGTTAAATAATTTATTTTTATTAAATAAATTTACCAGTTCTTCGTCTGAAATCTTACTTGTCATTATAAATTACTCTTAATTTGGTTTTTCTGGAAAAACCATTGGACCTAGAGGTTTTCCAGCTAATAAATGAAAGTGAAGATGTGGTACTTCTTGATGTGCGTCATTTCCAGCATTCGCTATAACTCTATAACCATTTCCTCCTGAATTTTCACTAATACCCAACATATCCGCAACCTTCGCAATAGCCCTATTAAACCCAATAATTTCATTATCACTGGCGTTTAAACTAAAGTCATTAATGTCTAGATAGTTGCCTTTAGGAATAATTAATGCGTGGGAAGGTGCTTGAGGCCTTATATCTTTAAAAGAAAGTACAAAGTCATCTTCATATATTTTATCACAGGGAATCTCACCTCTTATTATTTTTGCAAATATATTATCTTTGTCGTAACTCATTATTTACGTAACCCTGTTTTACCTTCCCTGCTTTCCAGCTCTGTGTATATTTGATCAGCTGAAATATCAAATTTTTTCCAGAGTACAAGCAAATGATATATGAGATCGGCAGATTCATATATTATTTGTTCTGCGTTATCTTGCTCTGCAGCTTCAACTGTTTCAAGAGACTCTTCTTTTAATTTTTCAATGCATTTAGCTTTACCTTCAGATAAGAGCTTGGCTGTGTATGATTTAGAGGGATCTTCTTTTGAACGTTTTTCAATAGTCTCAAATAATCGAACAAGAACATCAACTTTATTAACCATTATTCATAACCTTCAACAATTGCAAAAAGTCTATCCTTATCTTCACCAAGCAATTTTTTTGCCTCTTGATACTCTTTGCTGTTATAAGCTTTTTTTGCATTATCGAATGAGGAGTATTCTACGACGACATTTCGTTCGTACTTTTTTCCCTCAGCAATAACTTGACTTCCTCCACGCACTAAGAACTTACCATCGTATTTTTGCACTGCCTTAGAAGCAAGTTCAGCATACATCTTTTGTTTATCGGGATGAAGTACATTTACTTTTGCAATCCAATAACCTTTCATGATTAGATCCTAACTGGAATATTATTATCAGCAAGATATCTTTTAACTTCACCTATGCTGTATTCACCAAAGTGAAAAATAGAAGCAGCAAGTAATGCACTTGCCTCCCCTTCAAGAATGCCATCGAGAAGATGACTCAAGTTGCCAACCCCACCTGACGCAATAACCGGTACATTAACTTTTGAAGTAACAGCTTTTAATAGTTTATTGTCAAACCCACTTTTTGTTCCATCTCTATCCATTGATGTAAGCAATATTTCTCCTGCACCTAGTTTTGCGACTTCATTGCAGTAAGTAACAACATCAATGTTGGTTTCTTTTCTACCACCATGAGTGAATACTTTCCATTGATTTTCAGCGGTTTCTTTTGCGTCTACAGCTATCACGATTGTTGATGAACCATACTTGTTTGCAGCCTCAGCTACTAAATCAATGTTATCAACTGCTGCTGTATTTATTGAAACTTTATCTGCACCAAAATGAAGTAAACGTGAAATATCATCCAAATTCCTGACACCTCCACCTACAGTAAGTGGAATGAAACAATTCTCAGCTGTTTTTTTCACCACCTCTAGCAATGTGTCTCTGTTATCACTTGACGCAGTAATATCTAAAAAACAAAGCTCATCAGCTCCTTCAGCATTATAGATTATAGCTTGTTCGACTGGATCTCCTGCATCAATTAGATCGATAAAATTAACCCCTTTAACAACTCTGCCATTATCAACATCTAAACAGGGTATAATTCTTTTTTTTAACATTATTTACTTAATATTTTTAATGCGTCTTTAATATCAATGTTTTTGTCATAAATTGCTTTACCAACAATGACACCTTTCATTTGAGTGTAGTTTTTACCTTTGATATTTTTTATATCATCAATTGACGACACGCCGCCTGAAGCAACGCACAAAAAGCTCGTCATTTTCATGACATTCTCCAGCATATCAAAGTTAATTCCTTTTTTCATTCCATCTCTCATCACGTCTGTGCATATAATTGAATTTATTTTTAAACCTTCAATCGATAGTAAAAATTTCTCGAGATTTATTGACTTAACTTCTCTCCAACCACGAAGAGCGACTTGCTCATTTTTAATGTCTAGTGCAATAGACATTTTGTTTGGATATTTCTGAATAGCAGTTTGAAATAATTCATAATCTTCAAATGCTGCTGTTCCAAGTATTACATTTTGTATGCCAATGTTGATTAAGGTTTCAACTGATTTTATATTTCGAATACCTCCACCAAATTGCAATTTCAAATTTGTTTTTGACGCAATCTCTTCAATTGACTTTACGTTTTCTGATTGACCCGCCAAAGCTCCATCTAAATCTACACAATGAAGCCAACTTATCCCTAGATCTTCAAATAGCTTAGCCTGATCTAAAGGTGAATTATTATAAGTAGTAGATTTATTAAAATCGCCCTGGACAAGGCGCACACATTTACCATCTTTCAAATCAATAGCGGGAAATAAGATCATTATGGCTTCCACTCTAAAAAGTTATGAATTATTTTTTTTCCATTTATATGGCTTTTTTCAGGATGGAATTGTGTACCACATATATTTTCCTTGCAAACTGCCGCCGTAATTTGAGCAGGGTATTTAGTCGTAGCTATAGAATGTTCATTTTTTTGATTCTGAAAATAAAAACTGTGAACAAAATAAAAATCTGACCCTTGCTCACAATTATCAAATAACTTGTGGTCTGAAAACGTAATCTCATTCCATCCCATGTGAGGGATTTTATATTCTTTAGGAGATGTAATTCTTCTTACTTCACCTGGTATCCAGCCAAAGCCTGAGTGTGTACCAAACTCATATGATAGATCAGCCAGCAACTGCATACCCACACATATCCCCATAAAAGGGACTTTGTTTTTTATAACCGAAGCTTCAAGTGATGCGTGCAAACCTTCTATGTTTAAAATTGCATTTTTACAATCACCGAAAGCACCTACTCCAGGCAACACAATCTTATCGGCTGACTGAATCTCTTTAGGATCATTGGTCACAATAATATTGTAAGGATTGCTTAAATCTGAGCTTACACTTTCAAAAGCTTTATGAACAGAATGTAAATTTCCTGAACCGAAATTTATTATAGCTAGATTCATTTACTGAATACTTTAATGGTATCTAAAACTTCCTCGACATGATTATTAACTTTTACTTTTCGCCAAATTTTCAGGATCTTGCCATTTTTGCCCACAAGAAAAGTTGATCTTTCAATTCCCTTATAGGTTCGTCCATACATACTTTTATTAACCCAAACTCCAAATTTTTCGCAAATTTTTTCACTCTCATCAGAAAGAAGATTAAATTTTAATTTATATTTTTCAGCGAATTTACTTTGACGTTGAACAGAGTCTTTTGAAATTCCAAAAACTGTGGTCTCAAACTTGTTGAATTTTTTTAAATTACTTTGGAATTCACAAGATTCCTTTGTGCAGCCTGGGGTATCGGCTTTTGGATAAAAATAAATAAGGGTCATATCTTTAGCTGGCAATTTAACTGCATCACCCCTTTGGTTATTAAGCTTAAAGGATGGAAGTTTTTGACCTTCTTTAAGCATAATTATAGTTGACCTTTTGTAGAAGGTACTATGTTGCCCTCACGTTCATTTACTTGAACTGCTAATCTTAAGCTTCGTGCAAGGGCTTTAAAGCATGACTCAATGATGTGGTGATTATTTTCTCCATAAATATTCTCAACATGTAGGGTCGTTCCACTTGCCTGCGCAAATGCCTGAAACCATTCTTTAAAAAGCTCTGTATCAAAATCACCTTGTGAAGAAGTAATTTTAGGAGCACTAAATTTTACATTCCATATTAAGTAAGGACGATTTGAAAGATCAAGAGCAACTCTTGAAAGTGTTTCATCCATTGGTATGTAAGAGTGAGCGTAACGATTAATGCCTTGTCTATTACCTAACGCTTTTGACAAGCATTCCCCTATTGCAATACCAGTGTCTTCTGTTGTGTGGTGGTAATCAATATGTGTATCACCTGTAGCCTTAATGTTCATATCGATTAACGAATGCTTTGAAAATTGTTCCAACATGTGGTCAAGGAAACCTATTCCAGTTTTCACATTATACGAACCTGTGCCATCAATATTGATTTCAACATTAATGGAAGTTTCTTTTGTCTCTCTTTTATAATTTGCAGTTCTCATATCAAAATCCACTCGGTTTTTATCAATAAATTACTGATTTATCTATAAAAAATATAATTTTTGAGCAATAAATAACCTTGAAGTTATCGAATAAATAGCCACATATCATGAATAATGGAAAATCAACAAAGTACATCATGGCACGGGACTACAATCATCAGTGTTCGAAAGGGCAATCAAGTAGTCGTTGCTGGAGATGGGCAGGTAAGTTTAGGCAATACTGTAATCAAAGGTACAGCCCAAAAAGTGAGAAAAATTGGAGACGGAAGTGTCATTGCTGGCTTCGCAGGAGCAACCGCCGACGCATTTACCTTATTTGAAAGACTAGAAGCAAAATTAGAAAAGCACCCAAAACAATTAACAAGAGCGTGTGTTGAGCTTGCTAAAGATTGGAGAACTGACAAATATCTTAGAAGGCTGGAAGCACTACTGACTGTTGCTGACTCATCTACCTCATTGCTAATTACTGGAATGGGTGACGTATTAGACCCTGAGGGATCTGTCATTGGCATCGGAAGTGGCGGTAACTATGCATTGTCTGCAGCAAAAGCACTTATCGATAGTGATTTAACCGCTGAGGAAATTGCTTTGAAGTCACTTAAGATTGCAGGAGAAATTTGTGTTTTCACTAATAACAATATTACTCTAGAAAAAATAGAATATTAATCATGCAAGCATTTTCACCTCGAGAAATAGTCTCTGAACTGGATAGATATATTATTGGTCAGGATGATGCCAAGAAGTCAGTTGCTATTGCACTAAGAAACCGGTGGAGAAGACAACAACTTCCCGAAGATATGAGAGAAGAAGTTCTTCCAAAAAATATTTTAATGATTGGACCGACTGGTATTGGTAAAACAGAAATCTCTAGAAGACTTTCAAAACTAGCTCAAGCCCCTTTTATGAAAGTTGAAGCAACAAAGTTTACCGAAGTTGGTTACGTTGGAAGAGATGTTGAGTCTATTGTTCGTGATTTAATTGAAATTGCCATCACTATGGTGCGTGAGATTAAAAGAAAAGAAGTTAAAGCTAATGCACAATTAGCAGCTGAGGAACGAGTGTTGGACTCATTAGTTGGTCCTGGCGCTGGACCTACTACGCGTGAAAGTTTTAGAAAAAAATTAAGGAACGGAGAGCTTGAAGAAAAAGAAATCGAAGTATCAGTTCAAGATACTGGATCATTTCCTACAATTGATTTGCAAGGAGGACAAGGAGCTGGTGTTGGTATGATTAATCTCAATGATATGCTAGGTAAAGCAATGGGTCCAAAGACAAAAAAGAAGAAAATGACTGTAGAAGACTCATACGAAACACTTGTAAATGAGGAGTCTGATAAACTTATTGATACAGACCAAATCGTAAATGAGGCAAAAAAAGCAGTCGAAGATAATGGTATCGTTTTCATTGATGAAATAGATAAAGTCTGCGCACGCAGTGAGAGAGTAGGTGGTGATGTATCTCGAGAGGGTGTTCAGAGAGATCTTCTTCCACTAATTGAAGGCACAACCGTGAATACAAAGCATGGCACGATAAAAACAGATCATATACTGTTTATCGCTTCAGGCGCTTTTCAACTATCAAAACCATCCGATTTACTGCCCGAACTGCAAGGAAGGCTACCGATAAGAGTAAGCTTAAAAGCATTAACGCAAGAGGACTTTAAACGTATACTCACTGAACCGAAGTATAGTTTGATTAAACAATATGAAGCTTTATTGGGAACTGAGAATGTCAAAATCAACTTCAGTAAGGATGGAATTGACGCCATTGCAACTCTTGCTGTTGATATAAATTCAACAATTGAAAATATTGGGGCACGAAGACTTCATACAATTCTTGAAAGAGTTTTAGAAGATATTAGTTTTTCTGCAGCTGACAAAGGTGGAGAAAATATCACAATAGATGCAGAGTATGTGAAAAGTAATGTTAGCGAACTATCTAAAGACACAGATTTATCTAAATTCATTCTTTAAGCAATGTCTTTAAAAGAGAAAACAAAATATATCAGTAAATTGAAAGTACGATATTCAGAAGTTGATAGACAGAATATTGTTTATAACTCTCACTACCTAACTTATTATGACATTTCCTTAAGTGAGATGCTTGATAGTTTATTTGATCAAGAAGAATATATTAAGGAAACTAATAATGAATTTCATACAGTCGCGGCTCAATTAAATTTTAAAAATCCAGCAAGATTAAATGATGAAGTTAATATTTTTACTGCAATTAAGAAAATTGGAAATTCAAGTATCACGTTTACGCAAGAAATATATAGAGATGGATCTGATGAATTGATTAATGAAGCCGAAATTATATGGGTAAACACCAATCAAGATGAAATGAAGCCAACATCTATTCCAGAAGATTTAAAAAATAAGTTTAGTAAATATTTATTAGATTAGTCAGTAGTTGCTGCTAGTAGCCAATTAGAACCTTTTGATTTTTGATTTTTTTCAAAAGTCCAAACATCAGTGATTTTTTGAACTTGATTCAAACTTCCTGAAATAACTTCATCTTTACTGTTCTTTATACACGTAATCATTTCAGAGATGAATCTCACACTAACTTCCATAGGATTCTTCTTTAAATCTTTATGAACAATTTCGGACTTTTCAATTCCAATAAAATTAAATTCTACTGATTCATTTTTGTTATTACGATCATCGATGACAGAAGAAAAGCTATCCATGACATCACTTGATAAAAGAGGCTTTAAGGCTTCCTTGTTTCCGTTTTCAAAATTAGTAACAATAGTCTCATAAGCATTTGATGCACCTTTAAGAAAATCATCCTTGTCAAACCAGCCATCTTTTCTGCTTGGTACATCACCCTTAGGCTTGATTTCTATAACCTTCTCAGTTTGAGCTTGTTGAGGAGTTTCGTAATTGAAGGAAGATTTATCAGTTTTCTCATGACCTGTTCGTCTTCCAAGGACACTTCTTAAACGTAATAAAACTATGCCAGCTATAATGGCTAGTATTAATATATCTAGGTATTGAAATGCTTCACTCATATGTACTAATATTATAAGATCCTTATTTAGGTATTTAAACTAAAGTTTCAACATTTATAGCTATTTTGTTCATATTATTACTCATTATATTTGTCTTAATTCCTGTCATTGAGATTAGTCTTTTCATTGAAATCGGCAGTTTTGTTGGCTCATTTAATACAATCTTACTAATTTTTACAACAGCATTGATCGGAGTTTATTTTGTAAGACAACAAGGCATCAGTACCTATTATAAGTTATATAACCAACTCCAAAATCAAGAAGCGCCAATTCAAACTATGTTTGAAGGATTGGTGATATTGATATCTGGAATTTTGCTAATCACTCCAGGCTTTTTCACAGACACATTAGGGTTCCTTGGACTCATTCCACTTACCAGAGTTATTTTCATAAAGATAGTGGCAAACTCTGTTCTTTCTAGATATGGTATGAAAAATCAAAATCCAAATGATGTGTCAATTGAAGGAGACTTTGAAGAAATTAATGATGATGAGGATAAAATAAAATAATGGATGTATCTGCAAAAATAATAACACAATTTGTGAAAGACTTATCATTTGAGAACCCTATGGGACCTGGTGCATTTCAGCAAGGGAGTGAAAGACCTGCCATCAATGCAAATGTAGATGTAAAAGCTACTAATAGAAAAGATACTGATATTTATGAAGTTGAGTTAAACATTAATATAAGCGCTAAGCGTGAAGATAAAAATGTTTATATTATTGATTTAAAATACGTTGGTTTATTTGAAATTACTAATCTTACAGAAGACATAAAGGAAGCTTATTTGTTGGTTGAATGTCCAAGACAACTGTTTCCTTTCGCAAGACGCATTGTATACGATATGCATGCAGATGGATCTTTGCCTCCTCTAATGCTTGACCCTGTTAATTTTGCTGATCTTTATGAAAAAAGAAAAAAGACAAATTAATAACTTATAAGTTTAGGTTTACCATCCACAACATCAAACACAGGTTCGACTTTTGGGATGTCAGTAATCGATTTATCGTTCATTGAAAGTAGTAGTGTTTGCGTATTTTGAAAGTCTTTAATCAATTCAAGATTTTTTATTGTTGGCATAATCATTGGAAACTCTCCAGCCTTGTATAAATCAAGTGCAACTTTGGGCTCCAGCCAACGACTTTCAACCCCCTCTACACCATCATGACTAGCAAGTTGGTTGGGACAGCGAGCAATAAAAAATCTTGTACTGTATCTTCTTTTTTCAATCTTTGGCGTAACCCAATGGGAAATATAAGCTATTTCATTGGTAGATAATGTTAAATCAAATTTTTCAATTAATTCTAGGAAGACATCTTTTCCATCGAGCAATTTCTTTTTGTATTGATTGATATTATCTAATTCAGTTACGGTGAGACTGCCTAGACTTATTTTTCTTTGTTCGTTGTCGGCAAGAAGTATTCCGCTCTCTTCAAAACATTCTCTTATGCAAGCAATCCAGTAGATTAATCCGCCAGATTTAATATCAAGTCTTTTAGAGGCCTCTTCGTCATTTAATAATGGGCTGTACTTGCTTATATTTTTAATATCATCACTGCTATCTACTTTTCCTCCAGGAAATACCCACGCTCCCCCAAAGTTTGTTTTCATAGCACGCTTAATCATAAAGACTTCTATTTTAGAATTATGATCTCTAACCAGTAAAACAGTTGCTGCTGGTATTAATGGTTGCTTGCTTTCATTCGTATTTAATAATGTGTGATTAATTTTATAGTTTTGATAATCATTCATTATTATATTGCTCTTTCTTTTTCCAGATAGCGTTTTCACCAAGTGTCTCAACAAAAACTTTGTGCAACTCTTTATCGTCGTCTGTTAGTCTTGTTGCGAGTTCTCTATTTTGAATCTTTTGAATATCAAAATTTGACTCAGTACTAGCTTTTTGATTATTAACGTTTAGATCAAGACTTAGCTCACGGGCATCCATGAGTTCTATGTAAACTCTTGCAAGAAGTTCCGTGTCAATTGTAGCTGAGTGTATTTCTCTCTCTTTATTGTCAATGGAAAATCTCTTACATAAAGCATCTAGCGACACGCTTTGACCAGGAAACTTTTCTCTTGCAATAGATACGGTATCCACTTTTTTATTTTTGATACTTTCTTTCCCGCATGCGCTAAGTTCATGGTTTAAAAAGCCGATGTCAAAATCAACATTGTGCGCAATGATCGTATCTTGTCCAACAAAGTCGAGAAAATCGTCAGCAATTTTTTCAAACAACGGCTTATCTTTTAAAAACTCATAACTCAGTCCATGAACTTTAAAAGAGGCTTCTGGAACGTCCCTCATTGGGTTGATATATTGTTGATAAACCCTACCTGTCGGCAAAAAATCAACTAATTCAATGGCTGCAATTTCAATCACTCTATGACCCTCAGAAGGTCTCAGGCCTGTAGTTTCTGTATCTAGAACGATTTCTCTCATTTCTTATAGAAGGCTTTCCATGCCTTAGGATTAATCAATTTTATTTTAGATACAACATCTTTTACTTCGAGTTTTGTCTCATCTAAAGTTTGATCTGTTGAGATTATGTAGTCTGCTTTCTTTAATTTTTCTCGGTCTGGCATTTGTTGATTCTTTATCGAGTTAAAAATTTCTAAAGGCACCTTTCTTTCTGCGACCACTCTTTCTTTTTGCTTACCTTCGGATGCTGTCACCACAACCGAAACATCGATATACTTTTCTCCACCTGTTTCAAATAATAAAGGAATATCCAGAATACATCCTGGGCTATCTTCGCTTATTAATTTCTCAATGTATACGATTTGATACCGTCTGGTAGCTGGATGTACAATTTTTTCAAGATCTCTAAACTTCTCAGGTTCTTTATTAAGTATGTCTCTAAGCGCAATTCGATTTACTTTTCCCTCTGATTTAGTTCCAGGAAAAGACTCTTCAATTTTATTAATTACTTCTTCATCGTTTTCATAAATATAGTGAACGGTATCATCTGCATTGTAGAGGCCAAAACCATACTCGGTAAACATCTTAGCGACTGTAGATTTTCCCATGCCAATGGATCCTGTTACACCTATCAACAACATTACACGTTCTCCAATAGTGACATTAATTCGCCACTAACACCCACTTTAATTTCATGCCATATCTGAAAAGAGCAAGCTGCTTGTTCAATTAACATGCGTAATCCATTTTGAACTTTTAAACCTTTTGCTTCCGCTTGTTCTAAAAAACTGGATCGCTTAGGATTATAAATTAAATCATAAATAAATGTTTCCATTCCTATATTTTCAAAACTCAAAATATTATTATGCTCCCCTTCCTTTTGCCCAAGGCTAGTTGCGTTAACAATGAACGATGAGGAGTTAACGTAATCATCCAGCTCTTCTGTACTTACGGGACTTGAGTTTATTGATAAATCATTAAGCAAAATCGCTGCTTTTTCAGGTGTTCTGTTAAACAATCTCACCTGGCTTCCCAATTCGTTTAACGCATGAACGACGGACCTGGCGGAGCCCCCGGCGCCAAGAACAAGTGTCTTTTTGTTAGTAATATTTTCTTCTATTGTTTTCTTATCTAAAGAATTAATGAAACCAACGGCGTCAGTATTGTCAGCATTTATTTTGTCAGATCTTAGAGTAAGAGTATTGGCTGACCTGAGTTTTTTTGAAACGTTAGATGTTTCATCGCTAATATTGAACGCAAGCTCTTTGAGTGGGACTGTAACATTAATTCCTCCAAAGCCTTCGGCCTTTAAGTTATTCATCTGCTCTTCAAACATGTTTGGATCTACATTAAGTTTTTCATATGGCTTTATGCCCAGCGCCAGTTCTTTAATCCAGTGGTTGTGAATAATTGGTGAAAGGCTGTGATCGACTGGGAATCCTATAACTGCCGTTTTATCAATGGCCATTACTTTTAAACAACAGCCCGCTGTCCCATAAAAATTGAGTTAATGGTATCATTGATATTCCTTGTATTGAAAATAAATCACTACCGACGTACTCAAATAGTTTTATGCCTTCCTCTTCAATTGCATAAACCCCGACTAAGCCAAGTATCTTTTCATCAACACTCTCTAGGTATTCTTTAATGACTTTTTCATCAAGTACTCTCATTTTCATTTTTCCTCTATCAACATATTTCCACATTATATTGTTTTCTTTAGCTACTACCGTGGTTGTTACAAGGGTGTGTTCCTTTCCACTCATGCTCTTTAGTTGTTCGTGAGCTTCATCAAAGTTTTTTGCCTTATTAACCAGCTTCCCATTTAGGTCTAATCCTTGATCGGATCCTATAACCAAACCATCATTTGATATAGATGCCTTTAAAGCTTTCATCTCAGCCAGCTTTGTAACAATCTCTTCTGGCGAACTTTCTGACATGGATAGTTTAATTTCATCCTCATCAACACCGTGATCAACTGTTTTAAATTTTATTTTGGCATTTGTTAAAAGTCTTGAGCGTGTTTGACTTTTAGACGCTAGTGATATTTGTGTGTTCATAAGCTATTAACAACCTGAGTAATCAGTGTGGATATATATTATATGTTTACTGTTTTTAAACATTTACAATATTTTGGCCTTTTTATCCTATATTTTCTTGCTTTTCATCCACCTGTGGATAATGCCTCAATCATTATTCTGCCTTGTGGGTAATATCACAAATGCTCTAAATATCCACGTTAAAGACATGTATTGATTTGTGGGCAAGTAAGAGGTTTTTATATATACACATCATCACAGGTACATAAACTAATACTACCTTATATATATATTATATGAGTATTCTTATAGAAACGCTAAAAGGCAATAAAACAAAAACCCCCATTTGGTTAATGAGACAGGCGGGAAGGCACTTACCTGAATATATTAAAATAAGACAAAAATATAAAGACCTTATGGAAATGTTTCTTGATCCTGAGGTGGTAACCAAGATCTCACTTCAGCCCGTGAAGAGATACGGGTTGGACGCATGCATAGTGTTTTCTGATATATTGATGATCCCCTATGCATCTGGATGTGATGTTAGCTTTAAAGAAGGTGTAGGTCCCCAAGTTAAATTTAATGGGAAATTTAATTTTGCATCACACAAGCTGGACCCGGTTACAAAAGGTATTGAAAACATCAAAAAAGTATCTGAAGTTCCTTTAATAGGTTTTGTAGGCGGACCCTGGACAACGCTGTTATATTGTTTGTTTGATAAAGAAGAAAGATCACAGATGAACAAAGGTCTCATTCATAAAAATGAAAAAAAAATAAACACTCACATCGAAGATCTAACTGACATAATTTCTAATTACGCAGTACAACAAATAAATGCGGGCATTGATGCATTTCAAATATTTGAGTCTGCGGCTGAAGATCTTGAAGATGAATATTTTGATCGATGGTGCCTAAAACCTACACAAAAAATTATTCATTTGATAAAGAGTAAAACAGACATACCAGTTATTGGATTCCCAAGAAAAACAAGTAAGGAAGGATATGTGAAATATTCAAATATAGATAAGCTTGATTGTATAAGCTTAGATTACGATTTTGATTTGGATCATATCAACAAACTAAACCCAGACGTTGCCTTTCAAGGAAACCTAAACCCAACAGCCTTATTGGCAGAGAACAATATCTTGCAAGAAGAGGTGGATAAAATATTAATTGCCTTTAAAGATAGAGCACATATTTTTAATCTTGGGCATGGAGTATTACCAAACACTTCAATTAAGAAAGTAGAAGAACTTGTAAACACAATAAGAGCAAAATGAAGACAGCAGTAGTATTATTTAATTTGGGTGGACCCGACAAACAAGAAAGTGTGAGACCTTTCTTATTCAACCTTTTCAATGATCCTAACATATTCAAGTTACCGAATCCGTTTCGCTTCTTATTAGCAAAATTGATATCGACTTTGAGGACAAAGGAAGCAACTGAAATATATTCTGAAATTGGAGGTAAATCGCCCATTTTAGACATTACAAACGATCAGGCCGCTGCACTTGAAGGGGCCCTGGCAACACAAGGTATATCCTCCAAGGTGTTTGTGTGTATGCGATACTGGCATCCAATGACAGCCGAAATCGTTAAAGGGGTGAAAGATTACAATCCAGATAATATTTTCTTACTTCCCCTTTACCCTCAATATTCAACCACAACCACCAAATCTTCTTTAGATCTTTGGTTTAAAGAGGCAAAGAAACAAAGATTATCAGCACCAACAAAATACACTTGCTGTTATCCAATGGATAAGAAATTTATTGAGTCTCATCAGAGTTTAATACAAAAGAAAATAGATCACATTAAAGATAAAAAGATTAGGATTTTATTTTCTGCCCACAGCCTGCCTGTCTCAATTATCAAGGGTGGCGATCCGTATCAATGGCAGGTTGAACAAACTGTAAATGCTGTCATGAAAGGACTTAAAGGACACGACGATCACGTATTAGCTTATCAGAGCAAGGTGACACCTGTTAAGTGGCTTGAACCATCCACACCAAGTGAGATTGAAAAAGCGATTAAAGAAGATGCAGCTATTATTATTGTTCCGATTGCTTTTGTTTCAGATCACTCTGAAACTCTAGTAGAGCTTGATATTGAATATAAAGAAATGGCAGACAAAATGGGTTACAAACATTATTTTCGTTCAGAGTCTTTAAACATTGATTCTGTGTTTATAGATAGTTTAGTTGAAATAGTTGCCAAATCAGACCAGACGAGCAATGCAAATATTGCTGAAAAAATTTGTCCAACGACATTTAAACGCTGCTATCAGCAAATATAATGAATAGCATATTTTTATATAATTTATTTTTGAGTTTACACATCATCAGTGTGATTGCATGGATGGCTGGACTTTTATATTTGCCAAGACTTTTTGTTTACCACTTTACAAAAGAAATAGGTTCTGAAACATCTGAAACTTTCAAATTAATGGAAATACGCTTGCTCAGAATAATCATGAACCCTGCTATGATATTTTCCTGGTTATTTGGCATAGCTCTTATTTCCACATTGGGTGTGGAGTCATTAAGTGCACTTTGGCTACAATTAAAAGTTCTCTTTGTACTGCTTTTATCAGGAGTACATGGTTATTTAGCTAAAATTACGAAGGAGTTCCAGCAAGACAAGCGTGCAAGATCAGAGCGTTTTTATAGAATAATTAACGAATTTCCCACAGTTTTGATGATAATTATTGTATTTTTAGTAATATTTAAGCCAATTTAAAACTTGCCAGATTCAGAAATTAAAGCTAGAAGTCACATTCTTTTACACTTTCCAAAAAAAACTTATCCTAAATTTAAAACAGTATGAGCTTAAAATTAAGAGAACTTAAGAAAAAAACTCCACAAGAACTTCTAAAATATGCTGAAGAAACGGGCGTTGAAAACGCAAGTTCTATGCGTACACAAGATATGTTGTTTGAGATATTAAGATCTCTTGCCTCAAATAAGAAGGACATAGACGGAGAAGGTGTACTTGAAGTTTTACAAGACGGCTTTGGTTTCCTCAGATCAATGGAGGCAAATTATTTGCCGGGTCCAGATGATATTTATGTTAGTCCCAGCCAGATTAAAAGGTTTGGATTAAGATCGGGAGATACAGTTGAAGGTCCTATCAGAGCCCCTAAGGAAGGTGAACGATATTTTGCGTTATTAAAAATTGACACAATCAATTATGAAGCAACTGAAAAAAGTAGAAATAAAATTAACTTTGATAACTTAACACCTCTATATCCTGATGAACAAATTAAGCTTGAAACAGAAAAGCCCGATAAAGATCAAAGTGCACGAGTTATTGATTTGGTTTCACCAATCGGTAAAGGTCAAAGAGCTCTTATAGTTTCACCTCCAAGAACAGGTAAAACAGTATTACTGCAAAATATTGCGCACTCTATTACAGACAACCATCCTGAGTGTTACTTGATGGTGTTGTTAATTGATGAACGACCTGAGGAAGTGACAGACATGCAACGTTCTGTGAAAGGTGAAGTAGTCAGTTCAACTTTTGATGAGCCAGCATCACGCCACGTACAAGTTGCAGAAATGGTTATTAACAAAGCTAAAAGATTAGTGGAGCATAAAAAAGATGTTGTGATCTTACTTGACTCCATCACAAGACTAGGCCGTGCATACAACACGGTTGTTCCCAGTTCAGGAAAAGTTTTAACTGGTGGTGTTGATGCCAATGCACTGCAAAGACCAAAGAGATTTTTTGGAGCCGCAAGAAACATCGAAGATGGTGGTTCTTTAACGATTATATCTACTGCACTTATTGATACAGGAAGTAGAATGGATGAAGTTATTTTTGAGGAATTCAAAGGAACAGGTAACTCAGAAATTATACTGGATAGAAAAGTCGCTGATAAGAGAATTTATCCTGCTATTGATATAACCAAGTCTGGTACTCGAAAAGAGGAGATCCTTCTCGATAAAGACGAGCTGCAAAAAATGTATGTATTGAGACGTATTCTTAACCCAATGGGAACTATGGATTCAATTGAATTCTTGCTTGGTAAATTGAAAGAAACAAAAGACAACGCCGATTTCTTTCAATCAATGAATAAATAAAGCTAAAAAAAATTCATATTTATTAGACTCATGCTTAAGTGCTATTAAGATACATCTGTGGGTATAATTTATAAAATTGTAGCGTTATTGATCCTCAGTATATCACTTACTGGTGCAGACAGCTCGGTTAGTAGGGAACTTTCTTCCAAAGCAAAAGCAACTGCTGAAGAACGTTTAGAGGGCGCCATGAACGATCTTTTTAAAAATGTGGAAATTGATCTTTCTGGGTTTGAAGATGGCAAACCTGAATTTGGAATCACCAGTCTCATTCCTATCGCAGATCATCCAGGCAGAGCTTCTTTTTTTCAAGGAAGTCTATCAACACGTAATGAGGTCGACCGAATTAATTTAGGTTTTGCACAAAGGTATTTCTTTCTAGATAATAAAATCCTTGTTGGTCCAAACATTTTTTACGATGAACTTTTAGGTAAGCATCATTCACGGTGGAGTGTTGGAGTGGATCTTCTGTCCTCATTAGGTGATATTCATGCAAACTATTACGAAGCCCAATCAGGGCGCGTGATCAATAGTGCTGGGAATTATGAATATGTTTTGGGTGGTTACGATTTTAAATTGGGATTACCTGTCCCGTACTTTCCAACTTCAAAAATTTACTTAGAAGACTTCAGTTGGAATTCTAAATTCAATGCACCTGATTTAGAAGGTGAAGTTTATCGCTTAACCAGTGAATTGCCTTATGGGATGCGCTTAACATTAGGACAAACTTTTTATCAGAATTATAATCAGGATGAAGAATTCGTAAAACTTTCCATTAATTTAATGGAGCTGAAGAAACCGCACGAGCCAATTCAAAAAGAATTAAAGAATTTATTTTCACCTGAGCCATTCATGATGGAGATGGAGGATGTAACCAATAGACGTTTTGACCAAGTTGAAAGAGAAAAAAAAGTTATCGTACAAACTGTTGTGGCACCAACAGTAACAATTTCTGCAACCAGTCCTGCCATTAGTTCTGGAGCAACAACTGCTCAAACAGCCATTACGTTTAGCTTTCAATTCTCAAACGATGTTACAGGATTTGATGTTTCTGATATCAGCTCAACCAATGGAACATTTGGCAGTTTTTCAACAGTTGATGCCAATACCTATACTGCTGTGCTGACCAACTCAACCGCTGGTTTAACTAGCATTGATGTGGCTCACGATAATTTGAGTGACGCACTTGGGAGACCGGTTAGGGATGCAACTGCCTTCACGTATACATATGATTCAGCACACGTCAGTAGCGCAACCGTTGGCATCTCTGCAAATGATGGAACTGTTCTAGCATCTGGTGGAACCAGTAATTCAACAACACTCACACTGACCTTCCAGTTTGACGAAACGGTTACTGGATTTGATGTAAGTGACCTCACAACAACAAGTGGAACGTTCAGCAGTTTCACCGCCGTTGATGGCGACACTTATACTGTAGTCTTGACCAACACAACAACAGGCGCTGCATCGGTTGATATTAATCACGCTGGTGTTCTTGATAGCTTAGGCAATGCATTAGCGGATGTCACTGCGTTCACATACACATACACTCCTCTTCAAATAACCATCACTATTAAAGGGTACGCTACGTGATGAGATATTTTTACTTAATTGCTGTTTCAGTTTTCAGCTATGCAGCTTTTTTATCAAATTTGTACGCAATGGACGCTGAATATAATTGTGATACTAACGGTAATGGAAAAGTGAGTACAACGAGTGAACTTTCATCTGGGGGATGGAAAGATCTAACTCTTGGTACATGTTTTGCTCCGGCAGAAAGTTTTGAAATAGTTTTCGATTCAATAGCCTTGTGTACTGCAAACCCTGAAACAGAGTACGGTGCTGGGCGTAATATAGATGACACTTGTACATACGTTTTAAACCGTACAGATGATCAAGTAACTGTTAACATGAGTAATGCAGCCTCGACATCATTCCCTGCCATTCTACCGGGTGTTGGAACCTATACACATGCATTACTGGTTACGTCTAAGTTCTATAAAATAAAAGCTGAGATAGAATTTGAAAATGGACTCGCCGTTGCTGCTAATGATGCCAGGGACAATCAAGGTGCAGGGACTTTCTGTGGACCTCCGTTAGAAGCACAAGGCAATTATAATGTTAGCACTTTTTATGATTTTGCCAGTTTTACATTAGCCCAAACATTGGCAAATTGTTATGGTACATCAAGGAATGCCAGCAAAAATACTGGAGTTTTAAACACAGACAGTCTTCTTCCTACAGAATTTTCTAATTCTGTTGCTGGATTAGGCCTTCTTTTAGACACAGACTATAACCTTGCATCGGATGAAAGTGATTCAGTTTATTATTTACAACCATATGAGTTTGCAACCCCAGTCACAGTTAACTCTGAAACTACATCGATGAACTACAAATTTTCTACGGATCAAGCACACCGTATCTGGTATATGACTGCGGGCGCGCCTAATATCGTTGTTTTAATGTCATATTTAGGTGACTTCAATCTTGTTGTAGAAGCAGAGTAAAACTACTTAAATTTTCGGATGAGATATTTTTATCTAATTATTTTTTTATTAATCACCAATACAATGTTACTTACAAAATCTTATGCAGTAGATGCTTCATTTAATTGCGATACTGACAGCAATGGTAAAGTAAGTATAACAAATGAACTCGAAACAGAATTTACTTCTTCATGCTTTGCTCCGGCAGAAAGCTTTGAAATAACTTTTGACTCAATAGCCTTATGTACTGCAAATCCCGAAACAGAGTACGGCGCTGGTCGTAATATTGACGATACATGTATGTATGTTTTACAACGTACAGATGACCAGATAACCGTTAACATGAGTAATACGGCTTCAACTTCATTTCCTGCTGTTTTGCCAGGTATTGGAACTTATACGCATGCTTTATTGACCATATCAAAATTCTCTTCAATTAAAGCAGAAATGGAATTTGAAGATGGTACGGCTTTTGGTGCAAATGACGGCAGAGATGCAACAGGTGCGGGAACTTTCTGTGGCCCCCCTCTTGCGGCAGAAGGCAATTACAACGTAAGTACTTTTTATGGTTCAGCTACTTTTACAACTGCTGAAACATTGGCGAATTGTTATGGTACATCAAGAAGTGCTAATAAAAATAGTGGTACTCTGGTGACTGACACTCTAAACCCTATATTTTTTAGCAATTCTTTTGCAGGACTTGGCCTACTCTTAGACTCTGATTACAATCTCGCATCAGATGAGGCTGACTCGGCCTACCATTTGTTATCATATCCATTTTCTACTCCAGCGACGGTTGATGCAGAAACAGTATCAATGAATTATAAATTTTCCACAGACCAGGCGCACCGTATTTGGTATACGCCAGTTGGTGCTGGGCAGGTGATTATTTTAATGTCCTACTTGGGGGATTTTAATCTCGTTGTTGAAACAGAGTAAAACTACTTTAATTTCCATAAGTCTTTCAGCTGAAGTCTAAAAACTATTTTTAAATCGTAGAGAACTTATTCAGATATTAAAAGGGCAGGTTGATCATTTGTATGACAATGTATTCCGCCCCCAGCTGCCCAAGAGCTCAACATTTCAACTAGATGCACATCACGATTTGGAAAATATTTCTCTATACGGGATTTCGCTGGGATGTCTGTACCTGGATTTCCAAAACCAGGCACGATTACAAATCCATTTCCTACTAACCAATTCATGTAATTGGTGTCAAATGTTTGACCGTTGTACTGAACATAGCC